>NZ_BCBT01000005.1:0-181614 GCF_001320965.1 Pseudomonas sp. NBRC 111143
CCCGGCGGCACCGCGTTTACCGTCGCCGACATACAGGCCGTGCTGAAAAAGCAGCACATCACCCTGCGCAAAGGCGATGTGGTGCTGTTCAACACCGGCTGGCTGGAATTGATCGGCAAGGATAACGCGCAGTTTCTCGCCACCGAGCCCGGCATCGACCTGCCGGCTGCACAATGGCTGGCCGACCAGGGCATCGTCGCCTTCGGCGGTGATACCTGGGCCTCGGAGGTGTATCCAAACCCCACGGGCGAAGAGTTCCCGGTCAACCAGTTCATGCTGGCCAAGCGCGGGATCTACAACCTCGAGCTTATCGACACTCGAGCGCTGGTCAAGGACAAGGCCTTCGAGTTCATGTTCGTGCTTGGCCAGCCGCTCTACAAAGGCTCGACCCAGGTGAACATCAACCCCGTGGCGATTCGCTGACCGAGGCGCAGCAGCCCGCCCTGTCTACAGGGCGGCTCACACGTTCGGCCATTGTTCCAGCAGGATCGAGACGAATTTCTCCGCCGCTGGCGACAATGAAGCGCCGCGGCGATACACAAGGCCCAACGTGCGGGTCACCTCGGGCTCGATCAGCGGCACGCTGACCAGGGTCGGGTGATCGGCCGCCGGCATCGCCAGGCTCGGCATCGCCGACACCCCCAACCCGGCCTCGACCATGCCCAGCGAGGTCGACAGATGCTGTACCTCGTAGAACCACTTTGGCCGCAGCCCCAATCCCGACAGCGCGTGGTCGAGCAGCATGCGGTTGCCGCTGAGTCGCCCTACCCCGATCAGCCGGTGCTCGGCCAGTTCCGTCCAGCTCACCGACACGCGCCCGGCCAGCACATGGTCGCGCCGACAGGCCAGCACGAACTGCTCCTGCACCAGTGGAACGAACTCGATGTCCGGGTGCTGCCCGCTCATCATGTTGATCCCGAAATCGGCCTCGCCACGCAGCACCGCCTCGAGCCCGTCGTTGGCACTGAGGTCGAGCAGGCGAATGCGAATCTTCGGGTACTGTTCGTTGTAGAGGCGAATGACCGAGGGCAGGAAGTAGAACGCTGCGGTAGGGATGCAGGCCAAAGTCACCTGTCCGGTCTGACGCTCGGCCAGCTCGCGAATGCTCAGGATCGAATCCTCGAAATCGTCCAGCAGGCGCCGGGCCTTGGGTAGAAAGTCACGCCCGACACTGGTCAGTCCGACGCGCCGCGTGGTGCGTTCGAGCAGGGGTGTCCCAAGGCCGTCCTCAAGCTTCTTGATGCGGCGGCTCAAGGCTGGCTGCGACAAGTGCAAAACCTCTGCTGCCTCGTGGAAACTGCCCAGTTCGGCGATTTTCACGAAAGATCGTATGTCTTGAAGTTCATATTCCATGCTGATTCTCTTTCAGACACTGGCCGACAATTTATGTGTATAGCGCAATAATAGCGACGATATTTGCATTGGATTGATTTATCCACCCCTGTCACTCTTGTCCCATACACATCAATGATGTCCATTGATCAACAAGAGCTAGACTTCATGCAACGAATTCCTTGTGTGCTGATGCGCGGCGGGACCTCCAAGGGCCCCTTCTTCCATGCCTGGGACTTGCCGTCCAATATCGTCGAGCGCGACGAGATGCTGATCGCCCTGATGGGCTCGGGCCATGAACTGGAAATCGACGGCATTGGCGGCGGCAGCCCGCAGACCAGCAAGGTTGCGATCATCAGCCCCTCACTGCACCCCGATGCCGATGTCGATTATCTGTTCGTGCAGGTGATGGTTGCCGAGCGCCGTGTCGATACTGCGCCCAACTGCGGCAACATGCTTTGCGCGGTCGGCCCCTTCGCCATCGAACAAGGGCTGGTCAAGGGCAACGACGGCCAGACGCTGGTCCGCATCCGCAACCTCAATACCGGCACATTCGTCAACTCTCTGGTACAGACGCCTGGCGGGATCGTGCGCTACGAGGGCCGTACCGCCATCGACGGCGTTCCTGGGACTGCGGCCCCTGTGCACCTGACATTCCTCGATGCCGTCGGCAGCAAGACCGGCAGCCTGTTCCCCACTGGCCAGTCCCAGCAGGTAATCGATGGCGTACCGGTCACCTGTATCGACATGGCCATGCCGATGATGATCGTCGACGCCCGTCACCTGGGGCTTGAGGGCAGCGAGAGCCCGGCTCAACTGGACGCCGATGCAAAGCTGCTCAAACGCCTCGAAGCCCTGCGGCTGAAGGCCGGCCGGGCCATGGGCCTGGGAGATGTAAGCAACATGGTGATCCCGAAGCCGGTCGTGGTATCCGCACCACGCTTCGATGGCACTCTGCAGGTTCGCTACTTCATGCCGCACAGCTGCCACCGGGCGCTGGCGATCACCGGTGCGATCGGACTGGCCACTGCCTGTGTCAGCCCCGGCACAGTGATCGGCGACCTGCTCGGCGAACAGGCCCTGACCCTGCGTGAGGTCCGTCTGGAGCATCCAAGCGGGGCCATCGACATCGCCCTGTCGCGCTCCGGTGCCGATGGCCAGACACTGCAAGCCTCGGTGGTACGCACCGCACGCCGATTGTTCTCGGGGTTCGTCTACGCACCGTCCACGCGGCGACTCGCGGGCTAAGCCCGATCCAGCTCCATCCAGCGCATCCGCACAACTTCAATAATGGGTGATGCCTTATGAAACTCATGAAATCGCTGTACTTTCAGATTCTCTGCGCCGTCCTGCTAGGCGTGGTGGTCGGTCACTTCTGGGGGCAACAGGCCGTTGCGCTCAAGCCGCTGGGCGATGCCTTCATCAAGCTGATCAAGATGATGATCGCGCCCGTGGTGTTCTGCACCATCGTCACCGGCATCGCCGGTATGACCGACCGCCGTTCGCTAGGTCGGTTGATGAGCAAGACATTGTTACTGTTCCTGGTGTTGACCGTGGTCAGCCTGATCATCGGCCTGGTCGCCGTGTACCTGTTCCGTCCAGGCGTGGGCATGAACATCGACCCAGCAACCCTCAGTACTGCGGGCCTGAGCCAATACACCACCTCCGCCGCCAAACTGGGCGTGGTGGACTTCTTCATGCATATCATCCCCGAGACCTTCATCGGTGCCTTCGACAAAGGCGAAGTGCTGCCGGTGCTGTTCATCGCCGTGCTCTGCGGTTTCGCCCTTTCAGCCATGGGCGAATCCGCAAGGCCAGTGCTGGAGGTGCTGGAGTCCGCGTCGCAGATGGTGTTCCGCATCTTCGGCTACCTGATGCGCTTCGCCCCGATCGGTGCCTTCGGCGCACTGGCCTTCACCGTCGGCCAGTACGGCATCACCTCGCTCGGTGCCTTGGCCAAGCTGATCGGCACCTTGTACATCGCCTGCGCCTTCTTCGTCATGGTGGTGCTGGGCGGCATCTGCCGGGCGCATGGCTTCAGCCTGTGGAAGCTGCTGCGCTACCTGCGCGAAGAGTTCCTGGTGGTGTTGGGGACATCGTCCACGGAGCCGGTGCTGCCACGCATGCTGGAAAAGCTCCAGGCCCTGGGCTGCAAGAAAGGCGTGGTGGGCCTGGTGCTACCGACCGGCTATTCGTTCAACCTCGACGGCACCGCGATCTACCTGTCGCTGGCCGCGGTGTTCATCGCCCAGGCCTGCAACATCGACCTGAGCCTCGGCCAGATCCTGACCATGCTGGCGATCATGCTGCTGTCGTCCAAGGGGGCTGCAGGCGTTACCGGCAGCGGTTTCGTCGCCTTGGCTTCGACCCTCACGGTCATCCACGACATCCCGCTGGCCGGCCTTGCACTGCTGATCGGTATCGACCGCTTCATGTCCGAGGCGCGAGCCCTCACCAGCCTGGCGAGCAACGCGGTGGCCACCGTGGTCATTTCATTGTCGGAGAACGCCTGCGACCGTGAAACGCTCATGCGCACACTGGCCAGCGGCAAAGCCGACACCCCGGCCGAGCAGGCCTGGCAGCCTACTCAGGCTGCAAACCCACCCCATCGTACTCACTGACATTCACCTCACTTGATCCCCCGCCTCGGGCGGGGGCTGGCGGACGCCTGCGCGCCAGGCGACCATGACGACAATAAAAACAAGAGAAACGACCCATGCTTGCACTCCTTGGCCTGGTCATGGTGGTGACCTTCACCTACCTGATCATGAGCAAACGCCTGTCACCGATCGTCGCACTCACCGTGGTGCCGATCGTCTTCGCGATCATCGGCGGCTTCGCCCCGGACCTGGGCAAGATGATGCTCGACGGCCTGAAAATGGTCGCACCATCGGCCGCCCTGTTACTGTTCGCCATCCTGTTCTTCGGCCTGATGATCGATGCCGGCCTGTTCGACCCGCTGATTCGCAAGATCCTCAAGCGGGTCAATGGTGACCCGATCAAGATCGCCATCGGCACCGCGCTGCTGTCGTTGCTGGTGGCCCTCGACGGCGACGGCACCACCACCTACATGATCACCTGCGCGGCGATGCTGCCGCTGTACAAGCGCATCGGCATGAACCCGATGATCCTCGCCACCATTTCCATGCTGTCGCTGAGCATCATGAGCGGCATGAGCCCCTGGGGCGGCCCGGCGACCCGCGCCATCGCCGCACTTGGCCTGGATGCGACCGAATACTTCATCCCGATGCTGCCGACGGTGATCGGAGGTGCCGCCTGGGTGGTATTCACCGCGTTCCTGCTCGGTCGTGCCGAACGCCGGCGCATCGGCAACGTGGCGCTGGAGTCCGGGGGCGGCAACTGCTACATCAAGGAGATCCTCGGCGATAACCCGCACAAGCGCCCACGCCTGGCCTACGTCAACCTGGTGCTGGTCATCATCGTGATGAGCGCCCTGGTCATGGGCCTGATGCACGCCGCGATCCTGTTCATGATTGGCTTCGTCGCCGCACTGATGATCAACTACCCGCAGCTCGAGGTGCAGAAAGCACGCATCCTCGCTCACTCCGGCAACGCCATGACCGTGGTGCTGCTGGTGTTCGCAGCGGGCATCTTCGCCGGTATCTTCTCCGGCACCAAGATGGTCGATGCGCTGGCCCAGACGCTGGTGGACTGGATCCCGGAGGCCTGGAGCCACTGGTTCCCGCTGGTGGTGGCGCTGACCAGCATGCCGCTGACCTTCGTGCTCTCCAACGATGCCTACTACTTCGGTGTGGTGCCGATCCTGGCCAACGCTGCGGCAGCCTACGGCATCGATCCGGTGGAGATCGCCCGGGCCTCGGTACTCGGCCAACCGGTGCACCTGATGAGCCCATTGGTGGCTTCGACCCTGCTGCTGGTGGGCATGGTCGACCGCGACATCGGCGACTTCCAGAAGGCCACGGTGAAATGGGCGGTGCTGACCTCACTGGTGATTACCGCACTGGCGCTACTCACCGGCGCCCTGTCGTTCTTCGTCTGAACCGCTGCGCGGCGCCCACTGGCGCCCGCCTTCTGCGCGTCCCACATTAGAGTACCGATCATGTCTCGAATCGTTCTGCGAGGGGCCGGCTGTGCCCTGCTCTGCGGTTGCATGCCTGTTGTCGACGCTGCCGGTTTCATCGACGACAGCACACTGAAGCTGCAACTGCGCAACGTCTACTTCAACGAGAATTTCCGTGACGAACAGGGCATGAGCAGCCGCGCCGCCGCCAACGCCAAAAGCGAGCGAGTGGAATGGGCGCAAGGCTTTCTGCTCGATTATCAATCCGGCTATACCCCGGGTGTCCTGGGGCTTGGCATCGACGCGTCGGGCCTGCTTGGCGTGCGCCTGGACTCAGGCCCCGGACGCAGTGGCACCGGCTTGCTGCCGGTACACGACGACGGCCACGCCGCCGAAGAATTCGCCAGCGCCGGCGTCACTGCCAAGGCACGCCTGGGCAAGACAGTCGTCAAGCACGGCACACTGCTGCCCAAGACACCCGTACTGGTCTACAACGACGCCCGCCTGCTGCCGCAGACCTACCAGGGCAGCCAACTGGTCAGCAACGACCTCGACAACCTCACCCTCACGTTCGGGCATCTGGATCGCTTCAAGCAGCGCGACTCATCGAACAGCACCGGGCTGTTTGTGGACGGCTACAGCGGTCGTGAATCCGGCGATTTCAGCTACGGCGGCGCCGACTACGCGGTCAGCAAGCAACTGCGCCTGAGTTATTTCCACGGTGAGTTGAGCGACTTCTATCGCCAGGACTTCGCCGGCATCCAGCATGACCTACCGCTGGCCGGTGGCACACTTGCCAGCGACCTGCGCTATTTCAGGAGTCGCGACAATGGCGCTGCCCAGGCCGGACGCATCGACAACCACATGCTCAGCGGGCAACTGACCTACAGCCACAGTGGCCATGCCTTCGGCACCGGCTACCAGGTGCTGCGCGGCGACGCCGGCCTGCCCCACATCAGCGGCGCGACCGTGTATTCGTTCAGCAACGTCGGTATCGGAAAGTTCATCGAGGAAGACGAGAAGACCTGGATGGCCAGCTATGCCTACAACTTCGCTGCCGCAGGGGTGCCGGGATTGACCTTCATGACCCGCTACCTGAGTGGCGACAACCACCGTTCAGGCGAAGACGGGTTGCGCGAATGGGAACGCGACGCGGAACTGGCCTACGTTGTGCAATCCGGACCGTTCAAGGGGCTGGGCGCCAAGCTGCGCAACTACGTGTACCGCTCGGATTTCGCCCGTGGCCGCGATAGCAATCGGCTCTACCTGACCTACGATATCGTGCTTTGGTGACCGGTGCCGGTATCGATCGATACCGGCAAATCACGCCTCGCCCAAGGGCACACAGCCCTGGTAACGCCGTTCGAAATCTTCAGCCAACTGCGCCAGGGTCACGCTCCCCAGGCGCTCGAGCAGCAGCGCCTGGGCTGCATCGAAGGCGTCGGTCAGCGCGGCGTTCACTGCCTGCTCGACCAGGCATTGCGGATGATCGGTCGCCAGGCCAATGGCGAACAACGTCGAAGCCCCCAGTGCTTGGTGGATATCCCGCAGGCTGATCTGTTCCAGCGGGCGGGCCAATGTCCAACCGCCGCGGTGGCCCTTTTCGGACTGCACATAACCCTGCTTTTTCAGAAGCCCCATGGTGCGTCGCACCACCACCGGGTTGGTGCCAAGCATCTGCGCAAGGGTTTCGGACGTTGCAGGATGTTCGTACCGCGCCATATGGATCAGAACGTGCAGCATGCGGGACAGGCGGGTGTCGTTTCTCATGGGAGGACAGTCGTTGGGACAAGTGTGTGGATTATCGCTCGACACCGCCAAGGTTACGAGACGCATCGCCTAGCCCACTGATCTTGCGGTCAGCGACCGAGTTCGATAGTGCCTCAGGCAAACACCTCTTCGATAAAGCGCTCCAGCCCCTCGGCCTCGAGGATCTCGATCGAAAAATGTCCGAACTGCTTGGGTAGCCAGATGATCCGCCCGCCTCCCGGCGCTTGCAGGTCATTCCGGGCCAGCGGGTTGCCATTTTCGTCCTCGGGCTGAACACCTTGCGCCATCAGTTGGTCGTACACCACCTCGATGTCCGGAGTCGAATAGCAATGGCGGTAGATGGTGCCCTCGCCCTGGGTCTCGAGCAGCGTCTTGAGATTGCCTGCCAGCGGCTGGACCAGCATGAAACGCTCCGCCCCCATCAGCACGACGGCGTAGTGCACATGCAGGCCGCCGCGCTCCCAGACCTGGGTTTTCGAGATCCGCGCACCGAGTATCCGTGCGTAATACGCACACGCGGCCTCGAGGTCGCTCACCAGTACATCGACATGACTGAATTTCAGATCCATTGCTTGACTCGCTTTGCGGGGGACAGTCTGGCGCGAAAGGGGAATCAATCTTCCACGGGCCGCAACCCCGCGTCCATCGTTGTTTACATAAGCCAGGCTAATCGGCTATCAGCAACATTCGCTCTACTGATCAGTATCGGCCAGGCACACTGGCGAACTTTTCAGACGGAGAGCTCCCCCATGTCAGGCGAAAAATCCATCACCGCGCTGCTGCGCGGCATGAGCCCCAAACTCAACCCCGGCGAATACGTGTTCTGCACCGTGGCCGACAGCGCAGCTTTGCAGGGCAGCGAAGTGCTCGGCAGCTTCCGCGAGCAGGAAGGTCTGACCGCGATCCTCGAACGTTCACGCGCCGATGCGCTGGGCCTGGAGTACAGCTTCGTCGCGGCCTGGATCACCCTGACCATTCACTCCGCGCTCGATGCCGTCGGCCTCACTGCGGCCTTCGCCAGCGCACTTGGGGAAGCGGGCATCAGTTGCAACGTGATCGCCGCCTATTATCACGACCATATCTTTGTCGCCAGTGACGACGCTGCACAGGCGATGGCCGTACTCCAGGCGCTATCGCGCGGTGGCGATACCTGAAGAGGGCTCGTGCACCGCTGGCGAATTCGGCTATCGTCTGAACCTCCCCCAGACCCGCTCGGACCGCCGCACATGCACATTGTCATCCCCGACGACTACCAGAATGTGATCAGCACGCTCGACTGCTTCGCCCGCCTGGGCAACCACAAGGTCACTGTGCTCCACCAACTGCAACCGGCCACCGAGGACCAGCTCGTCGAGCGCTTCGCCGATGCCGACGCGCTCGTGCTCACCCGCGAACGCACGCGCATCGACGCGGCGCTGCTCGACCGGTTGCCCAAGCTCAAGCTGATCAGCCAGACCGGCAAGGTATCCAGCCACCTGGACCTGGCTGCCTGCACCGCACGCGGCGTTGTCGTGACCGAAGGCCGCGGCTCGCCGGTAGCGCCGGCTGAGTTGGCCTGGGCGCTGATCCTCAACGCCCGCCGTCAGTTAGAGCCGGCCATCGATGCCTTCAGGCAAGGGCGCTGGCAGGTCAACCTGGGGCAGGCCCTGGCGGGGCAGACCTTGGGGATCTGGGGATACGGCAAGATCGGCCAACGCCTGGCGCGCTACGCCCAGGCCTTCGACATGCCGGTGCTGGTATGGGGCAGCGAGAGCAGCCGCGCGACTGCCCAGGCCGATGGCCACCGGGCTGCAGCTTCGCGCGAGGCGTTCTTCGCCGAAGCCGACATTGTCAGCCTCAACCTGCGCCTGTCCGACAGCACTCGCCACCTCGTGACCGGCGATGACCTGGCACGCATGAAGCCCGATGCCTTGCTGGTGAACGTCAGCCGCGCCGAGCTGATCGCCCCGGGCGCCCTGCTCGAGGCACTGAACAATGGACGCCCGGGCTTTGCTGCCCTGGATGTGTACGAGAGCGAACCGCTGCTCGACCCTGCCCACCCCTTGCTCCAGCACCCGCGCGTGCTGTGCACGCCGCACCTGGGGTATGTGGAGAAGGCGGGTTACGAGCTGTACTTCGGTGATGCGTTCGACAATGTGCTGGCGTTTTTCGAGGGTGCTCCGATGAACGTGGCCAATCCGGATGCGCTGGGGCGCGGCCGCTGAGCACAGCCTGGACTTGCCGTAAGCGCCGCGATAAAGGGCTGATTCCTACAGCGGACTACTCCGCGTCCGACAGAGAGTCATGACCGCAGGGAAATACCCTACGTAACCTGTCGACTCCCGTCTGATTGTCCCGGGGAAGCCTGGCCAATAGGCTTCCCCGGTCGCTGGTGTTCAGCGACCGGGTGTGGAAACCCGGATACATGGAAAGCGGCAGCCCTTTATGGCAGCTGTGCGCGGGAGGTCTTCGGACCTACCGGGGTTTTCCGTGTACCCGGCTTTCCACCCCGTGAACAGCTGCCACCTTGTGGGAGCGGGCTCGCCCGCGAAAAGTACACCGCGGTGTCTGCTTCGCGGGCAAGTCGCAGCCGCACACCAGCGCTCCCACGAGCCAGATAACGTACCGCGATACGTATCACGCAATCATCGATGCCCCTACCCCGATGTCACGCTGTTCGAAGCAGCACAGCCTGGACTTGTCGTAAGCGCCGCAATAAAGGGCTGATTCCTACAGCGGACTACTCCGCGTCTGACAGAGAGCAATGGTCACAGGGAAATACCCTACGCAACCTGTCGACTCCCGTCTGATTGTCCCGGGGAAGCCTGGCCCATAGGCTCTCCGGTCGCTGGTGTTCAGCGACCGGGTGTGGAAACCCGAAGAGTATTCAGCGTTGTGTCGTTATGGCAGCTATGCGCGGGAGGCCCTGTGCCTACCGAGCTTTCCTGAATGCTCTCGGGTTTCCACCCCGCGTATAGCTGCCACCCTTTCGTGTGGAAACGGATGGTGCAGCACTCACTGCATTCAGGAAATCACATGAAAAAAATCGTCCCCGACCCACCCGAAAATCTTCTCCGCAAATTCGCGGTTCCCGCCGGCAAATCCCTCTCTATCGCCATTCTCGAAGGTCTGGTCCCCATCGAGGAAGTGCTATCCAACGCCTGCCACTTCATGCTTCACGCCTATACCGATGCGTACCACGCCCACGATACCTGTGCCGATGTCGAGGTGCGCCAGTTGATGAGTGCCAGCATGCGCAGCCTTGAGATCGCGCTCGGACAGGCAGATGCCCTGGTCGGAGCATTGCGGCAGGTACCGGGATCAGGGTTCGGCGCCGTTCACTCAACCGCCCGGCATCAAAGGCCAGCCCAATCCCTGTGGGAGCGGGCTTGCCCGCGAACACGGGCGTAGCCCGTGCCATTCACCGCAGTGCCCTTTTCGCGGGCAAGCCCGCTCCCACAGGGATTGGGCTGGCTTTTGATTTCGAAGCAAGCAGCCAGCCTGGCGTAGACACATTTTGTTAATGTTCCCCTAACGCAATTCCCGCTAGACTCGCGCCATGTCCGACACCCTGCGCCGCCTGATCATCCTGCTTTTGATGCTCTCGCTTCCCCTCTCCGGGATGGCGGGCATCGAGTCGCCTGCCGAACCCTGCCCCATGCAGGCCATGGGCATGAGCATGATGGCGGGGATGGACCATGACTGCTGCCAGGACCAGGACAGCGGCAAATCCTCTTCGCAGCACGCCTCCAAGGCCTGCAAGGCCGGCCAAGAGTGCAAGACCGCCACCACCTTGCAGGTCAGCCTCGCGACACCTGCCCTGACCTTCGCCACCCCACGCCCCTCCGACAGCTACGCCCACAGTCTGCTGTCGCGCGCACCGCCTGATCGCTGGCGTCCTCCGCGCGCCTGATCCCTTGCTGACCCTCACTCCATTGCCCTGCCCTTGCGGCCAGGCAATGGCATGCGCCTGTGCGCGAGTGTTTTCAAGGAATCATGTCCATGACTCCCCTACGTTTCCAAGCCGGGTGGACGCTTGCGGCCGCCCTGCTGATCCTGCTGCCGGCACTGTCGGCGCAGGCCGCTGCATTGTCCCTGGACGATGCCCTGCGACTGGCCGAACGCAACGCCCCTTCCCTGCAGGCGCGCCAGGAGCAGGTCACTGCGGCACGCAATGCGGTGCTGCCAGCCGGTGAATTGCCCGATCCACGCCTGAACCTCGGGCTGCAGAACCTGCCGGTGGAAGGCAGCGACCGCTGGAGCACGAACCGCGACTTCATGACCATGCAAGTGGTCGGCCTGGCCCAGGAAGTGCCCAACCGCGACAAGCGCAAGGCGCGGGTCGAGACCGCCCAGGCGACCGTCGAACGGGCCGATGCCGAAGCCTTGGTGGAGCGCCTGAAAGTACGCGCAGCCACGGCCCAGGCGTGGATCGCGGCCTATACCGTGCAACGCAAGCTGCAGCAGTTCGAGGCGTTCTACCACGAGAACCGTCTGCTGGACGCCGCCGTGCGGGCGCGCCTGGCCGGTGGTAGCGGCGCCGCGGCCGATGCCCTGGCACCTGGGCAGGAAGCCGCGCAACTGGATGAGCAGAAAGACCAGTTGCTCAGCCAGGCCTCCCAGGCGCGTGCGGCGCTCAAACGCTGGATCGGCCAGGACGGCGAGGCCCTGGCGCGCAGCTTCCCGCAATGGGCAGTGGATGCCCCGGCATACCTGCACGCCCTGCATGTGCACCCGGAACTGGCCGCCTATGGCGCGATGACCCGCGAAGCCCAGGCGCAGGTGCACCAGGCACAAGCCGAGAAGAAATCCGACTGGGGCTGGGAGCTGGACTACCAACGACGCGGCCCGGCATTCAGCAACATGGTCAGCCTGCAAGTCAGCTTCCAGTTGCCGCTGTTCACCGGCTCGCGCCAGGACCCGACCATCGCCGCTCGCCAGGCCCAAGTGCGTCAGCTCGAGGATGAGCAGCAAGCCGCGCTGCGCGAGCACACCGCGCAACTGGAAACGGACCTGGCCGAGTACCAGCGCCTGCAACGGGCCGTCACGCGCAGTCGCGAGACGTTGCTACCCCTGGCCGAAGAACGGGTGCGCCTGGCCCTGGCCGATTACCGGGCCGGAAAGTCGGCGTTGGGCGATCTGCTCGCAGCCCGCCGTCAGCGGGTCGAGGCGCAATTGCAGGATATCGATTGGCAAGGGCAGTTGGCGGCGACCGCCGCACGGCTGCACTTCATCTATGGCGAGGTGCAGGCATGAAACACACATCCATCGGCTTGATCGCGGTGCTCGCGCTGGCGGTCGGCGCCAGCGTCGGCTACGGGCTCGCCCGCAAAGGCGGCCCGACCACGGCGGCGGCACTCGCAGAACAGAAGGCGCTGTACTGGTATGACCCGATGTACCCGCAGCAGCATTTCCCGGCACCGGGCAAGTCACCCTTCATGGACATGCAGTTGGTGGCCAAGTATGCCGAGGGTGATGGCGGTCAGGGGCAACCGGCGGTGCAGATCACCCCGGGCGTTCAGCAGAATCTGGGGGTACGTCTGGCGACCGTGACGCGCAGCCCGCTGCGACGCACGCTGCAGGTCAGCGGCGTGCTGGCCTTCGACGAACGCGACTTCAGCGTATTGCAGGCACGTACCGCGGGTTTCGTCGAGCGCACTTACGGGCGCGCCACCGGCGATGTGGTCGCCAAAGGCGCGCCGCTGGCCGATGTCCTGGCACCGGAGTGGGCCGGGTTGCAGGAGGAGTTTCTCGCACTGCGCCGTACCGGCGATGCGGGGTTGCAGGCTGCTGCGCGCCAGCGGTTGCTGTTGGCCGGCATGCCTGCCGAACTGATCGAGCGAGTCGCGCGCAGCGGCAAGGTACAGCAGTGGGTGACCCTGGTGGCGCCCAGCGCGGGTTCGCTGCAGAGCCTGGACCTGCGACCGGGCATGACCCTGACGCCGGGCGCAACACTGGCGCGGATCAACGGTATCGCCCAGGTATGGCTCGAAGCCGCGGTACCCGAAGCCCAGACCCAGGGTCTGCGCGAGGGCCAGGCGGTGCAGGCACGCTTGCCGGCGTATCCCGGCGAGACGGTGAGCGGCACACTGACCGCCCTGCTGGCCGATGCCGATCCGCAAAGCCGCACCTTGCGCCTGCGCATCGAGCTGCCCAACCGCGAGGGACGACTGCGGCCCGGCATGACGGCACAGGTAACCCTGAGCCCGGAAGCGCCAGACGATGAGGGCCTGACGCTGCCGGCCGAGGCCGTCATCCGGACCGGCAAGCGCGACCTGGTGATGCTCGCCGAGGACCAGGGCCGCTTCCGCCCGGTCGAGGTGCTGCTGGGCCAGGAGAGCGGCGGCCAGGTCGCCGTGCTGCAGGGGTTGCAGGCAGGCCAGCAGGTCGTCGCATCGGGGCAGTTCCTGATCGACTCCGAGGCCAGCCTCAAGGGCATCGAGGCTACCACCGCGCCGGATTCGATGCCTGCCGCGCAGGAGGCTCGGCCATGATCGCGAAACTGATTCGCTGGTCGGTCGGCAACCGCATCCTCGTGTTGCTGGCCACGCTGTTCCTGGCAGCCTGGGGCGTGTTTTCCCTGCGCAGCCTGCCGATCGATGCCTTGCCGGACCTGTCGGACGTGCAGGTGATCATCCGCACCTCCTACCCCGGGCAGGCCCCGCAGATCGTCGAGAACCAGGTCACCTACCCACTGACCACCACCATGCTTTCGGTGCCGGGGGCCAAGACCGTGCGCGGTTTCTCCGCGTTCGGCGACAGCTTCGTCTACGTGCTGTTCGAGGACGGCACCGACCTGTACTGGGCACGCTCGCGGGTGCTGGAGTACCTGAGCCAGGTGCAGTCGCGCCTGCCGGCCACGGCCAGGCCTGTGCTTGGCCCGGATGCCACGGGGGTGGGCTGGATCTACCAGTACGCCCTGGTCGACCGCAGCGGTGGGCACGATCTTGCACAGTTGCGCAGCCTGCAGGACTGGTTCCTGCGCTTCGAGCTCAAGACCCTGCCCGATGTGGCCGAGGTCGCGAGCATCGGTGGCATGGTCAAGCAGTACCAGGTGGTGCTCGATCCGCTGCGCATGGCAAGCCTGGGTATCACCCAGGACGAGGTGGCGCAGGCGATCGGCAAGGCCAACCAGGAGACCGGTGGCGGCGTGCTGGAACAGGCCGAGGCGGAGTTCATGGTGCGCGCCTCGGGCTACCTGAAGACGCTCGATGACTTTCGCGCCATCCCTCTGCGCCTGGCGGCCAATGGTGCACCGGTGACCCTGGGCGATGTGGCCAGGGTCCAGCTTGGCCCGCAGGAACGCCGCGGTATCGGCGAGCTGGACGGCCAGGGCGAGGCCGTGGGTGGCGTGGTGATCCTGCGCAGCGGCAAGAATGCCCGCGAGGCCATCGGGCGCGTCAAGGACAAGCTCGAGGTGCTCAAGAAAAGCCTGCCGGCCGGCGTGGAGCTGGTCACCACCTATGACCGCAGCCAACTGATCGACCGTGCAGTGGACAACCTCAGCCACAAGCTGCTCGAGGAGTTCATCGTCGTCGCGCTGGTCTGCGCCGCGTTTCTCTGGCACTTGCGCTCCTCGCTGGTGGCGATCGTGTCGCTGCCGGTGGGGGTGCTGATCGCACTGATCGTCATGCGTCACCAGGGCATCAACGCCAACATCATGTCGCTGGGTGGTATCGCCATCGCCATCGGCGCGATGGTGGACGGGGCCGTGGTGATGATCGAGAACGCGCACAAGCATGTCGAGGCCTGGCATGCAAGACATCCCGGGCAGGTGCTGCGCGGTGAGCAGCATTGGAAGGTGATGACCGAGGCGGCGCAGGAAGTTGGACCCGCGCTGTTCTTCAGCCTGATGATCATCACCCTGTCGTTCGTCCCGGTGTTCACCCTGCAGGCCCAGGAGGGGCGGCTGTTCGCACCGCTGGCGTTCACCAAGACCTACGCCATGGCCGCCGCTGCCGGGCTGGCGGTCACTTTGGTGCCGGTACTGATGGGTTACTGGATCCGCGGCCCTCTGCCGGCCGAGGCGCGCAACCCGCTCAATCGCGGGCTGATCCGCCTCTATCGCCCAGCCTTGGAGCAGGTGCTGCGCAAGCCGTTGCTGACCCTGGCCGGGGCACTGCTGGTGCTGCTCAGCAGCCTGTGGCCGCTGAGCCACCTGGGCGGCGAGTTCCTGCCACCGCTGGATGAGGGCGACCTGTTGTACATGCCGTCCGCCCTGCCCGGTCTGTCGGCGCAAAAAGCCGCGGAGCTGTTGCAACGTACCGACCGCCTGATCCGCACCGTACCCGAGGTGGCCAGTGTGTTCGGCAAGGCTGGGCGCGCCGAGTCGGCCACCGATCCAGCGCCGCTTGAGATGTTCGAAACCCTCGTGCGACTCAAGCCCAAGGATCAGTGGCGCCCAGGCATGACCAGCGAAAAACTGGTCGAGGAACTCGACCGCACCGTGCGTGTGCCGGGGCTCACCAACATCTGGATTCCGCCGATCCGCAACCGTATCGACATGCTCGCCACCGGTATCAAGAGCCCGATCGGGGTCAAGGTGGCCGGCAGCGACCTGGCCCAGATCGACCGCGCCACCCAGGCGGTCGAGCGCGCAGCCAAGGGCGTAGCGGGCGTCACCTCGGCGTTGGCCGAGCGTCTCACCGGCGGGCGCTACATCGACCTCGACATCGATCGCCAGGCGGCGGCGCGCTATGGCCTGAACATCGCCGACGTGCAGGCCATCGTCGCCGGCGCCATCGGTGGCGAAACGGTGGGTGAAACGGTCGAGGGCCTGGCGCGCTACCCGATCAGCCTGCGCTACCCGCGCGAGTGGCGCGACTCGGTCCAGGCACTGCGCGAGTTGCCGATCTACACCGCCCTGGGCGGCCAGATCACCCTTGCCAGCGTGGCCCAGGTCCGCATTGCCGAAGGCCCGCCCATGCTCAAGAGCGAGAACGCCCGCCCCTCCGGGTGGGTGTACATCGACGTGCGTGGGCGCGACCTGTCGTCGGTGGTCGCCGACCTGCGCCAGGCCGTGGACCGCGAGGTGAAGCTCGACCCCGGCATGAGCCTGAGCTACTCCGGCCAGTTCGAGTATCTGGAACGCGCCAATGCGCGCCTGGCCTGGGTGGTACCGGCGACCCTGGCGATCATCTTCGTCCTGCTCTACCTGACCTTCGGCCGTCTCGGCGAGGCGCTTCTGATCATGGGCACCCTGCCCTTCGCCCTGACAGGCGGGGTGTGGCTGCTGTACCTGATGGGCTTCAACCTGTCAGTGGCCACCGGGGTCGGCTTCATTGCCCTGGCCGGGGTCGCGGCGGAGTTCGGGGTAATCATGCTGATCTACCTGAACAGCGCCTGGACCGAGCGCCAGGCCACGGGCGAGCGCTCCGAAGCGGCATTGCGCGAGGCGATTCGCCAGGGCGCCGTGCAACGTATCCGGCCCAAGGCAATGACCGTGGCAGTGATCGTCGCCGGGCTGTTGCCGATTCTCTGGAGTAGCGGCACCGGCAGCGAAGTGATGAGCCGCATCGCCGTACCCATGGTCGGCGGCATGCTGACCGCCCCCCTGCTCTCGTTGTTCGTGATTCCCGCGGCGTACTGGCTGATCAGGCGTCGCGATCTTGCAGTACCCGATACCCCCCAACCAGGAGAAACCCAATGAAAAATCTGTACCTCGGCGCTGTATTGATGGTCGCCTTTGCCGCCGGCGCGCAAGCGCAGCAAAGCATGGAAGGCATGACGATGGAGGGCATGGACATGTCGGCCAGCAAGGCAGCGCCAAGCGCGCATGCCGAAGGCACGGTCAAGGCGATCGACACCGAGCACGGCAAGGTGACGCTGGCCCATGGGCCTGTGGCTGCACTGCAGTGGCCGGCGATGACCATGGGCTTCAAGGCCAGCGCCGAGCAGCTCGAAGGGCTGAAGGTCGGTGACAAGGTCGGCTTCGATTTCCGTATGGAAGGAGGGGCTGCGAACATCGTTGGTATTCGTAAGCAGTAACCCTTGGAGTGACTCCATAGCAACACTACAAGCGCTGATGGCACAATGCCTTTAGCGCTTGTCCAACGATCGGTCCGCCCGACGCTGCACAAGCCTGCCATGTGAATGGCCCTACCACCCCAGAACCGATCTTCTCCACCTGACTTGCAGGACTCGTATGACTTTGGAATCTCTGGTCGACGCTCTTTACGCCGACTCGGATGTGCAACGGATGCTCGCGCTTTCCACCCACAGCGACGCTCTTCAGATCTGTTTCCCCAAGGAAGTGAACGTCTCGCGCTTCCTCGCCTGGCTGATCGATCCGACCCAGGGCCACGGGCTGGGTGACCAGGCGATCAAGTCGCTGCTGACCCGGGCAGGACAATCCAGCCATGTCGAAAACCTGAGCCTCAATGACCGCCGCTTCCTGGCCGCCTCGAACGTACAGACCCTGGCCTTCTCCTCGCTCATGGTGATGACGGAGGCCGAACTGGGACTGCGCAACCAGAAGCGCTATATCGACGTGCTCGCGCTGGACCCCGCGGCCAAGATTTACATCGCCATCGAGAACAAGTTTGGTCATCACGAGGGGGAAGACCAGACCAAGACCTACTACGAAGCCCTGAACAATCTCTACCCGAACTACCGCGGCATCCATATCTTCCTCGACGGCCACGAGAACGACCCGGAGCACGACCAGTGGATTCCGGTCGGCTACACCTGGCTGACCGAATTCCTCACCCAGATCGAACAACTGGAGTGGACCGCGCCTCATGTGAAATCCACCCTGGCGCAGTTTCGCAAGGCCATCCAGGAAGAAGAAGAGATCGCCGAAGGCGACGGCCTGGGCAAGCTGGTCACCACGGTGGCAAGCAAGCATCAGGAGGCACTCGACGCCCTGCACAAGATCCTTACCCCCAATGCGCCGAGTTCGCGCGCCAAGGACCTGGCAGCCCTGGTCAACGGGCCGACGGGCAATGATGCAAAGGCCAATGTGCGCTTGTTCCAGCTCTATGCGCGTCGGTCGCAGGTGTGGGACAGGTGCCTGAAAGAACGCAAGTTCGCTCGGTTCCACAGAGCATTGAACGAAGCTTTCGACGATCTCACCACCGATCCTCGCCGGGTCATCACCTACTTCAGCCTGGAAGAGTTCGAACGCTTCCTTGACCCGGATCTGGGCACACTGTTTGCGGCGGCGCTGCTGATCCGCCAGGAAGGCGACCACTTCCGTATCAACTCCTACATCTACCTCAACTCCGTGCACGTGCAGTACCGTGAGCCACTGATCGAAATCGCCAACGCCGAACGGGCACGCCGCGGTATTCGCAAAACGTCACAAGACGACGGCTATTTCACCATCCGTCGCAGCGAAAGCCTGCCACCGGCCAAGGCGGCAACCGAAGCTGTGGAGCAAATGCACAGCCTGGTTGCCTTGCTCAAGGATCTTCACTAGGTTGCAAGCCTGCGGGCGCCTGATCGCGCCCGCGGGTTCAGCCCGCATCCGCCTCCAGGAGAGCGCACGATGATCCGCCCCGCCACCCCCGCCGACCAATCCGCCATCCAGGCCTGCGCCGAACAGGCTTATGCCCGCTACATCCCTTTGATAGGCCGCAAGCCCGCCCCCATGCTGGCCGACTACGCCAGCCAGATCGCAACTGGCTGGGTCCACGTGGCCCTGGACGAGCAGGCCAGCCTGCAGGGCTTCATCGTGTTCTACCCCCACGACAACCACATGCTGCTGGAAAACGTGGCCGTGCTGCCCAGTGCCGCCGGACGTGGTATCGGCAAGGCGCTGATCAACCTGTGCGAAAGCCGCGCGCGCCAACTCGGGCTGAATGCAGTGCAGCTCTATACCAACGAGCGAATGACCGACAACCTCGGCCTCTACCCCAGGCTTGGCTATGTCGAGGTCGCACGGCGCAGCGAAGACGGCTTCAACCGGGTGTACTTCGAGAAAAAACTTGGCCCAACGCGCTGATCGCCTGGTTCGCCAGGCAGGCAAACGCAGCAAAGCATGAGTTCAGGTTATGGCTGCCCCGGCAGCCATGAGCCTGACCGAGGCCATGAAGTCTTTCTCAAGCTTCGACAACGCCGCATTCTCATGCACCACCGCTGTCAGCACCACGGGCAGCCGTGGCGTGATCCGTCGCGCGCGCTGCCCTGGCGGGAGCAAGGCGTCGGCGGTGAATTCATCGATCAAGGCGATACCTGCCCCAGCCTGGGCCAGGGCACAAGCCACATAGTAGGTCTGGACCTGGGTGCGGCTGTCCACGCCGCCAAGCCATGGCCGGACCAGCTCACCGAGGGGGTCCGAGGCCGGCAGGCCAATGATCCGCGCAGGGTCGATGGCATCCAGTGACACCGGCCCCTGGTCTTGCGTGCCGTCATGGCAGACCAGCTCGACTTCGTGCAAGGCAATGACCTTCAAGCCGGGTCGCGGCTGGCCATTGAAGGTGAAGGCAATCGAAATCTCGCGCGCCAGCAGCGCCTGCGCCAGTTGTTCGCTGTGGGCGGTGATCAGGTCCAGGGACAGCTCGGGATTGGCGCGCTGGCTTGCAGCCAGGGCGTGAGGCAGCACCTTCAAGCCCAGTGACGGAATGCAGCCGATGCGCAGCGCGCCCCTGGACTGATGCCTGAGGCTGCGCGACAGCCGCCGCACATCGTCCAGGTCGCGGAACACCTTGTCGATGGCCGGGATCAGGATTTCGGCCTCGCGGGTGAGCTGCAGACGCCCCTTGACCCGCTCGAACAAGACGAAACCCAGGCTCGCCTCTGCATGGGCCAGCAGCTTGCTGGCCGCAGGCTGGGTGATGTTGAGCGCCTGTGCTGCGCGCGTCAGGGAACCGGTTCGCAGGATTGCCTGGAACACTTCGATGTGACGGATACGCATGGTCATAGCCCAAGGTTATGGAAGCTGCAGTTATAGGCCTTGGCGGACGTGAACGGCAAGGCTGGATACTGAGCGCAGTGGCACGATTTCAGGAGAAGGCACATGCATGTGGTGGTCGTGGGGGGTGGGGTCATTGGCCTTTCGAGTGCGCTGTACCTGGCGCGCGAAGGGCTTCAGGTCACGCTGGTCGAACGCAACGAGGACATCGCCCTGGAGACCAGCTTCGCCAATGGCGGGCAACTGAGCTACAACTACGTGGCGCCCCTGGCCGACCCGTCGGTGTTCGCCAACCTGCCCAGGTGGTTGCTCGGCAGCGGCTCGCCACTGCGCCTGCGGCCGCGCCTGGATTTGCAGCAATGGCGCTGGTGCCTGGCCTTCCTGCGGGCATGCCGGGCAAGCCGGGTCGAGCGCACGGTACGCGAGATGCTCAGGCTGTCCCAACGCAGCCAGGCGTTGCTGGAGCAGTTGCTGCAACAGACACCGATCGATTTCAACCTCCGCCAGACCGGCAAGCTGATCATCCATCGCAGCCAAGCTTCGCTGGGCGCCGCAGTCAGGCTGGCCGAACTTCAGCAACAGGCCGGGTCGCAGCAACGCCTGCTGACGCCCAGCCAATGCAGCGACCTTGAGCCCACGCTGTCTGGGGTGGTCGGGCAACTTGCCGGCGGCATCTTCACCCCCGGCGAAGCCACCGCAGACTGCCGGTTGTTCTGCGAGGGGCTCAAACGTCATCTGGATGGCCTGGCGAATGTGCGCTTCAAGCTGGGCCAGGCCGTGAGCGGTTTCACCAAGGTGGGCAAGCGGATTACTGCGCTGAAGCTGGGCAACGAAACCCTTGAGGCTGACGCCTTCATCATCGCCTCAGGTATCGCCAGTGTTGGCTTGCTCAAATCGCTGGGGATCAGCCTGCCGCTCTATGCGCTGCGCGGTTACAGCCTCAGCGTGCAGCCTGCCGATGCCAACGCGCTGCCCAGGCTCAGCGTCACCGACGCCAGTCGCAAGATCGTCTACGCACCGCTGGGCAGCACCCTGCGGATCGCCGCGATGGTGGACATGGGCGTGCGCTCGGCCGAGGCGCCGAAGCGGCGCATCGACCTTTTGAAGGCGCAGGTGTCGGAACTGTTCCCCGCCCTGGACCTGCGCCAGGCCCAGGCATGGGCGGGCCTGCGTCCTGCCACTGCGCTGGGCAAGCCGATCATCGACCGGGCGCCGGGGCTGGACAACCTGTGGCTCAACGTTGGCCATGGCGCGCTGGGCTTCACCCTTGCCTGCGCCAGCGGCGAGATGATCACCCGGCAGATCATTCACGGCCGGCCGCACGAGGGCGATGCACCCTTCTCGCTGGCGGCACATCGATAGCCTTGTCCATCAGGACCGGCAGCGCTAAGCTCGCCGCGTTTTGCCAGTGGATGCGCTCAAGGGGCGCGAAAAACATGAATCGTCAGAAAAAGATCAAACAGCTGTTGAAGGCTCACGCCAAGAAAGCCAACGCCAAGCTGGCGCCCAAGAGCAACAAGCCCAAGTACATCAGCAAGGCCGACCGGTTGAAGCTGGAGGCCGAAACACCCCAGGAGGCGGGGCTGGCGGTGGTGAAGGAGTGAAGGTGTTTTCGCAAGCTGGCGGGCGCTGTCTTGCTGCTCCGACGGACACCCTGAACCGCTTCTACAGGTGCCCATCGCACCTGTAGAAGCAACTGTCTTGCTCAAAATTTAAAGACCAGCCCAATCCCCTGTGAGAGCGGCCTTGTGCCGCGATCGGGCGCGAAGCGGCCGTGAAACCAGGCCCTCAGACCTATCAGGAAGATTTCGGTTGCCTGGCTTGCGGCCGCTTCGCGCCCGATCGCGGCACAAGGACGCTCCTACAGAAGCAGCGCGGGTTCCTGGGCTGGCCTTTAGATTTTGAACAAGACAGTTGCTCCTACACGGGTTCGAGCTAGTTGCCACATCCGGGCAAGGCTATTGATTTCATGAGCGGGCGAACGCCTGCGAACCGGCAATGGGTTGCCAGTTTTGCAGTGGCACCAGGAACATCAGCTCGAAGCGGCGCGCGGTAAAACGCCATTCTCCATCGCGTCGCTCGAAGCGGTCATGGTACAAACCAGCGGCCTGCACAGGGCCTTGTTCGATGTCATGGAACAGGCAGTCGGCCTGTGAGACCGCGGTGGCGCTTTCGCCATCAAGCTCGATCAGCGGGTTGGCCATCCAGTGATGCATGTGCGGCATTTTCCGCCACGATTCCCGAGCCATGGCCAGAATGCCCTCGCGCCCGGTTCCGTGCCCGAATGCCGGCAAGTCCAGGGTTGCATCGACATGCCAGATGCTTTCCAGCAGAGCCTCATCCACGCGGTCATAGGCCTGGGCGTAGGTCCAGATCAGCGACTCGATCGCCAGGCGGCTTTCGATGCGGTCCAGGCGTTTTTCCAAAGTCTCAAGGTTCATTGCAACGATCTCCTGCAGGTCTGGGGAGCCGGCGTTCACAGCCGGTTGTCCGAGCCATTGTGCGAGTCGCAAGGCATTGACGGGACTGTCATTCCTGCAGTTTCAACGTTCATTTTTGTAAGGGGGTAAAGCGTTGACCCCATCTGCAAGCGCTTCCTAGCATGGCCCCATCTTTTACGAGGGCCTCGTATGAAAAACCCACCTGATATTGACCACTCACTCACGCTGGCACCTGACGACAGGGCAGCCGGCCCCGACCAACGCCGCTGGGCGATGTTCGTGGTCCTGCTTGTCGGGGCATTCCTCCCACCGCTGGACTTCTTCATCGTCAATGTGGCGCTGCCATCGATACGCAGCGACCTGAATGCTTCGGCATCGGCCGAGCAACTGGTCATTTCCGCCTATGCCGCGCTTTATGCGGTAACGCTGATCACCGGTGGCCGGCTGGGCGACCTGCATGGCCGCGGACGCATGTTCTTCATCGGCCTTGTCGGCTTCACCGCCGCCTCGTTGCTCTGCGGGTTCGCTGCCACGCCCTGGATGCTGATCACTGGCCGTGCGCTGCAAGGCATCACCGCGGCAGTGATGGCGCCACAGGCATTGGCCTCGGTACAGGCGATCTTCCCCGAGGCGGAAAAGCCCCTGGCGCTGAGCCTGTATGGTGCGGTGTTCGGTCTGGCCAGCGTGATCGGACAGGCACTGGGCGGTATCCTGATTTCGCTCGATCTGTTCGGGCTTGGCTGGCGGATGATCTTTCTCATCAATCTGCCGGTCGCGCTGCTGGTCATCCTCTTCGGCATTCCCTTGATCAAGGAGACTCGCGCCAGCCATGCGCGCAGGCTCGATCTCGGCGGCATGGCGCTGTCGATGCTCACACTTGCCACGCTGATCGTGCCGTTGATCGAAGGTCGTGAGGCCGGCTGGCCGCTGTGGGCGTGGCTGTCGCTGATCGCCTGTCCATTGCTTGGCTGGACCTTCTGGCGCCACCAGGCCCGCCTGGCCAGCGCGGGGGGAGCGCCCTTGCTGGATCCGGCCGCGCTGCGCGTGCCGGGGCTGCGCCGGGCATTGCTGGTCGCCCTGTCGTTCTACACGATCGGTGCCTTCTTCCTGCTTTTCTCGATCTACCTGCAAGGTGCATTGCATGTAAGCGCGCTGCATGCAGGCCTGGTCTTCCTGCCCTTCGGCGCGGGTTTTCTCATCGGGCCGTTGACCGCACCGTTGTGCACACGCGTGCTGGGCCTCTACACCAACGCCGTTGGCCTGGCATTGATGGTTGCAGGCCTGGTCGCACTCGCAGGTCTCATTACCCTCACACCGGGCAACCCTGGCCCGCAGCCCGCGATCTTTGCCGTCGTGCTATTCGTCATCGGCTTCGGCCAGGGATTGGCGATGCCGACCCTGATGCGCATGATCACAGGGCGTGTCGCCCCAGCGTTGTCCGGGATGATGGCCGGTGTCACCAGTTCGACCTTGCAAGTGAGCACGGCGCTCAGCGTGGCGGTGATCGGCGGCATATTCTATGGGGTGCTGGGCGCTGGCACCGACCCGACCGCTATCAGTCATGCCTTCACCATTGCGCTGCTGTGCATGGCCGCTTGCCTGGTGTTGGGCGCAGGCTTGAGTTTTACTCTGGCGCGCCGCCCCGCAGCTGCCCGGTAGCGGTGCCTGCGCTCATGGAGCATCGCCAAGCCTCTCTACCACCAGATCGGCCAATGCCCGCAGCCGGTCCATCTGGCGCATGTCTTGGTGATAGCCCATCCAGATCTCACGGTCTGGTGGCGGCTCGCCGATATCCAGCCGGCGCAGCAACGGCGACTGGTCGCCGATCGCTCGCGGCAGCACTGCAACCCCTAGCCCTGATGCACATAGCCGCGCCTGCACACTGCGGCTACTGCTGGTGAACACAGTCCGCGCCTTGGGGAAGTGCGACTGCAACCAGTGGACGTCAGGGTAGTGGGATTGGGCCGTATTCATGGTGACAAGACCGAGCGCCTCACCGCCCTCGCCGGGATCGAAGGCTTGGTGCTCGGCCTGGTACAGCCCATAGTGCAGGGTCATGAGCCGACGCTGAACGATGTCCGGCTCGGTGAATGGGACGATGCGAAAAGCGATTTCGGCATCCCGGCGCGCCAGGTCGAACAATCGATGGCTGGGGATCACCTCGGCCACGATCATCGGGTAGCGGCGGTGCAACTCATGCAGCACAGGCGCCAGCACGAATCCTGCGAACCAGTCTGCACAGGCGATGCGCAGCAAGCCCTCGGGCTGTTCGCCTGTTCCGGCGATACGCCGTTCGATGGCCAAGGCGCTGCGTTCCATGTCTTCGGCCAGCTCAAGGATGCTCTCCCCGGCCGCAGTGAGTACCAGCCCCTCGCTGGTGCGACGGAAAAAAGCATGACCGTTGCTCTGCTCGAGCACCTGCAGGCGCCGACCTACGGTTGGATGACTGACGCCCAACTGCTTGGCGGCCGCCCCGAGCGAACCGCTGCGGGCAATCGCCAGGAAGACGCGCAGGTCATTCCAGTCCATGGGATACCTCCAACAGAAATGAACGGTGAAGATGCAGTAATGCGGGCCCCGTCACAAGACTCGGCTGCCATCGCCAAGCCAAGCGGCCTTCGGTATCAGGCTGCCCAGGCCGACAGCGCCGGAATCTGGCAGGCGAGCAACGCCTCGGCCGCTGGATTGAGCGGCGCACGCGCCAGCCCACGGCGCTCGATCCATGTACACGCGGCAATTTCTCTGCGCGCACATGGGCGATCGCCGGGGTGCAGGTGGGTGGTGAAGATGTAATGGAGAACCCCGGCCACTTCCAAGGTGCACAGATGCAGCAAACCGTGGTCGCTCAGACCGGTTTCCTCATGCAACTCTCGGGCTGCCGCCTCATGCGGCTGTTCGCCTCGCTCGATGACGCCGCCCGGGAAGTTCCATTTGCCGCCTTTCTTGCGCACGAGCAAGACCCTTCCTTTGTCGAAGCAGATGATCGTCGCTCTGTGTTTGGCGGGAGGGGTTGTCAGCGGCATCGGATTAGCTCGTCACACTTGTCACGGATATATGACAGTTTTGTTACATGATGGACAGGCAAATCTGACGCCAAGTTCAGCCAAATGGACACATGGCTGAGGGGATTGGTACAAAAAAATAGACGAGAGGGTCGCTATGTACCCTCTCTTTGGCTAAGCGGGCCTCAGCCCGCCGCCCGGGCTCGCGCCGCATGCAGCTTCTTGTAGCTCTCGACCAGACGCAGGTGGCGGTCCAGACCTTCAAGCTTCAGGCTGGTTGGGGTCAGCCCGTAGAAGCGCACGCTGCCGTCCACCGAGCCGAGTGCCGCGTCCATGCGCTCATTGCCGAACATGCGCCGGAAGTTGGAGACGTAGTCGTCCATCTCCAGCTCGTCGTCCAGCACCACTTCCAGCACCACGTTCAGCGCCTGGTAGAACAGCCCGCGCTCGACGGTGTTGTCGTTGAACTGCAGGAACATCTCCACCAGTTCCTTGGCCTCCTCGAAACGCTGCAGCGCCAGTTGGATCAGCAGTTTGAGCTCGAGGATGGTCAGCTGGCCCCACACCGTGTTGTCGTCGAACTCGACGCCGATCAGCGTGGTGATGGTGGTGTATTCGTCCACCTCGACCTGTTCCAGGCGCTTGTACAACAACTTCAGCGAGCGGCTGTCGAGGTTGTGCAGGTTGAGGATGTCGGCACGGAAGCCCAGCGCGCGGTTGGTGTTGTCCCAGATCAGGTCCTCGACCGGATAGATTTCCGAATAGCCCGGCACCAGGATGCGGCAAGCGGTGGCACCGAGGTCGTCGTACACCGCCATGTACGCCTCCTTGCCCAGCCCTTCCAGAATGCCGAACAGCGTCTGCGCCTCCTGCTCGTTGGAGTCTTCGCCCTTGCCCGAGAAGTCCCACTCGACGAACTCGAAGTCGGCCTTGGCACTGAAGAAGCGCCACGACACTACGCCGCTGGAGTCGATGAAATGCTCGACGAAGTTGTTCGGCTCGGTCAATGCGTGGCTTTCGAAAGTCGGTTGCGGCAGATCGTTAAGACCCTCGAAGCTGCGACCCTGGAGCAATTCGGTGAGGCTGCGCTCCAGCGCAACTTCAAAGCTTGGATGCGCGCCGAACGAGGCGAACACCCCGCCGGTGCGCGGGTTCATCAGGGTCACGCACATTACCGGGAACTCGCCGCCCAGCGAGGCATCCTTGACCAGCACCGGGAAGCCCTGCTCCTCCAGCCCCTGGATACCGGCGACGATGCCCGGGTACTTGGCCAGCACGTCCTGCGGCACGTCCGGCAGGCACAGTTCGCCTTCGAGGATTTCGCGCTTGACCGCCCGCTCGAAAATTTCCGACAGGCACTGCACCTGGGCTTCGGCCAGGGTGTTGCCGGCGCTCATGCCGTTGCTCAGGTAGAGGTTTTCGATCAGGTTGGACGGGAAATACACCGTCTGCCCGTCGGACTGGCGCACGAACGGCAGCGAGCAGATGCCCCGGGCCTTGTTGCCCGAGTTGGTGTCGTACAGGTGCGAGCCGCGCAGTTCGCCATCGGGGTTGAAGATCTCCAGGCAGTACTCGTCGAGGATCTCCTGCGGCAGCGCGTCCTTCGGGCCAGGCATGAACCACTGCTCGTTCGGGTAGTGCACGAACGGTGCGTTGGCGATGTCCTCGCCCCAATACTGATCGTTATAGAAGAAGTTGCAGTTCAGGCGCTCGATGAACTCGCCCAGTGCCGAGGCCAGCGCAGCTTCCTTGGTGGCGCCCTTGCCGTTGGTGAAGCACATCGGCGACTGCGCGTCGCGCACGTGCAGCGACCAGACGTTGGGCACGATGTTGCGCCAGGAGGCGATCTCGATCTTCATCCCCAGATCGGCCAGGATCGCCGACATGTTGGCGATGGTCTGCTCCAGCGGCAGGTCCTTGCCGGGAATGTAGGTGGTGGTGTCGGACACCGGCATCAGCAGTGCCTGGGCATCGGCGTCGAGGTTGTCGACCTCTTCGATGATGAACTCGGGGCCGGTCTGCACCACTTTCTTCACGGTGCAACGGTCGATGGAGCGCAGGATGCCCTGGCGGTCCTTCTCGCTGATATCCTCGGGCAGCTCGACCTGGATCTTGAAGATCTGGTTGTAGCGGTTTTCCGGGTCGACGATGTTGTTCTGCGACAGGCGAATGTTTTCGGTGGGGATGTCGCGGGTCTGGCAGTAGAGCTTGACGAAGTACGCCGCGCACAGCGCCGAGGAGGCCAGGAAGTAGTCGAACGGACCAGGCGCCGAGCCATCGCCCTTGTAGCGAATGGGCTGATCGGCGATCACCGTGAAGTCGTCGAACTTGGCTTCAAGTCGGAGATTGTCGAGAAAATTGACCTTGATTTCCATGCGGGCACACCAGCGCGTAAAACGAAATGGGCGCCATTATCCGGGTTTTTCGCTGGGAAGTCTTGCCGCAGCCACACCGCCCTGATCAAGGCGCCGCCACGTTCTCCTGCTGCTGGCGCCAAAGCGCCAGGTTTCGTGCAACCAGGCGCTGCGGCAGATCGCTGGACACGATCTCCCTCATCTTCGCGGCCAGTTGCTCGCGCAACTGCGGCCGGTTGCACGGCGAGTCGTGGGACATCGCCAGGTACAGCCCCTCGCTGGACACCGGAGGCTCGAGCACCTGCACCTGCTCGTCGACCTTCAGCACGCGCGCCAGGGCCATGCCTGGAAACTGCTCGAAGATCACATAGTCGCTACGCTTATGCAGCAGCTTCTCGAACGCCTGCCTGGCGCCGGGCACTGCCTCCAGGTTGAGGTTGGTCCGGGCGAACTCGTCGAACTGCTCGCCATGGCTGTTGTTGACCAGTACCCCACCCTTGAGCCCGCGCAGATCGTCCCAGCCTTTATAGGCGAAAGCGCTGTCGCTGCGCACCCATACCACGCTTGGGGTGTGCAGGAACGGCGGCTCGATGAAGTTCACCTCGTTCTGCCGCGCGCGGGTCAGGAAGTAGCCCGCCAGAATATCGACCCGCCCGGTACGCACTTCTTCCTGGGCGCGTCCCCAGGGCCCGGAATACTTCACTTCCACATCCAGCCCCAGCTCACCTGCCATGTACTTGAGCAGATCGGCATTGGCCCCGACGAGGTGCTGCGGGTCCTGCGGGTCACGCCACAGGTACGGTGGATACTCGGGGTTGCCGGTGGCGGTCAGGCGCGTGCAGTCATCGACCGCCAGCGCCACCTGCGGCAATACCGCGAAGGTCAGCGACAGCAGCAAGGCCCGACAGGAACGGCGCTCGATCATTGGTGGCCCTCGTCTGAATAGAACAGCAGGGAAAAAGCGATGACTGACCGACAGGCGACATGAACAGCGACAGGCTTAACACAGTCTGGACCAGAAACCGTCAGCTGCCAGCAATGGCAGCTGCAAGATGCCATTCGTCGGCGCATCATGCCATCACCGAACCCGTTCGGCTGCACCTGCCCCTATTTTTCAACGCCCTGCTGGCCATAACGGTCAGACCCTGTAGGCTGTGCTGTGGCCGCGAACGATCGGCCGGTACCGCCCGGGTGCCGGGCGCGCGCAGGATGACTCGTCGGCCCTTCTGCGATCTGGCCCTGATCGAGCCTTACGACCCGGACACCCGCACCATGCCCGTCGACCTGCAAGCGCTCTATCCCAAGTTGATTCACCTGATGCTCGACACCGTCTTCGTGGTCGACCAGGACGACCAGATCGTGTTCGTCAGCGATGCCTGTGAGGCGCTGCTGGGCTACCGCGCCGAGGAGCTCATCGGCACACCGATCACGCATTACATGCACCCCGACGACCTGCCCGCCACCCGGGCCTCGATCGTCCGGGTCATGTCCGGCCAAGCGCATTTCGATTTTCGCAACCGCTACATCCGCAAGGATGGCGGTGTCGTCCATATCCTCTGGGCGGCGTTCTGGTCAGAAGAGGTCGGCGCACGCATCGGCGTGGCGCGCAACGTCACCGCCCTCACCGAGGCCGAAGAAGAGCTGCGCTTTCTCGCCCACCACGACCCGCTGACCCGGCTGGCCAATCGCACCCTGTTCAACAGCCGCCTGGACGCTGCGTTGAAGGCGGCGCAGCAGCACGGCGATACCCTGGCGCTGCTATTCGTCGACATCGACGACTTCAAGGAAATCAACGACACCCACGGCCACAGTGCCGGCGACCGCGTGCTGCGCCTGGTGGCTCAGCGCCTGGAGCGCTGTGCCGGCGCGCATGCCACGGTAGCGCGGGTGGGCGGCGACGAGTTCGCCATCCTGCTCACCGACCTGCCGTCGCACAGTGCCGTATTCGACAAGGTCACACAGATCCTGGCCGTCATGGTCGAGCCGCTGGATGCCGACTTCGGCGGCCTCGCCATGCCGACCTGCAGCATCGGCGTCGCCTGCTACCCCGCCGACGGGCGCGATGCCGATGCCCTGCTCAGCCATGCTGACGGCGAGATGTACCGGGTCAAGCGGCGTCGGTCGCAAGCGGGTTGAGACACTGACTCAAGCGCAAGAATCTGCAAGTGCTTCTTCTGCTCGTTGCCTAGACTGGCCGCACCCGCCCAGCCCCTCGAGGTTTGCAGATGTCCCTGATCACCGTGGCCTACGCCCAATGGCCAGAAGGCCTGACCCCTGACAGCCCGCAGTGGCAACAGATCGCCGAGCAGGTTCGTGCCGCCGAGGCCGATCTGCTGATCACCAACGAAATGCCCTTCGGCCCCTGGCTGGCCGAGCACGCCACCTTCGACGCTCAGGCTGCGCAGCACAGTGTGGCCCTGCATGAATCCGCCCTCGACGCCCTGGCCAGGCTCGACGTACCTGCCGTGCTGTCGAGCAGGCCGCTGCTCGCGGACGGGCGCCTGGTCAACGAAGCCTTCGTGCTGGATGACAAAGGCTACCGCTTCGTCCACCAGAAACACTTCTTTCCCGAGGAGCCGGGCTTTCATGAGCAGACCTGGTTCACCACCGTCGAGCCAGGGTTCGACGTGATCAAGGTGGGCAAGCTCAAGCTCGGTGTGCTGCTGTGTACCGAGTTGATGTTCAACGAACGCGCCCGCCACTACGGACGCGACGGCGCCGACCTGATCGCCGTCCCCCGCGCCTCCGGCACCGACTATCGCTACTGGGATTGCGCCGCCGCGATGGCGGCCGTCGTTTCCGGCGCCTACGTGATCAGCGCCAACCGCACCGGGCAGGCTGCACAGGGTCAGCGCTTTGGCGGCCACGGCATGGCGTACTCCCCCTCTGGCCAGCCCCTCACCGTCGCCGCCAAGGCTGACGACCACGCCTTGTTGCAGGTTGTACGGATTGACCTGGAGCAGGCTCGGCGGCAAAAACGCGAATACCCCTGTTACTTGCAGAACGTCGATTGAACGCCATCGCCGCCACGGCTGGACGAGAAATGACACAATGGCCTGATAACGGCCGCATGCCGTCAAGCAAAGGACTTTTCAAGGATGGTGGATGCGGGTATGGCCGATGTGTACAAGGGAAGCTGCCTGTGTTCAGCGATCACCTATGAACTGCTGGTACGTCCCAAGGCCGTGAGCCACTGCCATTGCGGTCAATGCCGCAAGGCGCACGGGGCGATGTTCGCCTCCTACGGCAGTGTGCCGCGGGAGGCCTTGCGGATATCGAGCGGAGCCACGGACATCAGCGCCTATGCTTCATCGGCCTCGGTACTGCGTGAGTTCTGTGGCCGATGCGGATCGACACTGTTCTGGTCGCGCTCACAAGGCGCGTTCAGTGATTGGGTTTCCGTGGCACTGGCAACACTGGACACGCCGTTCGACGCCGCCAAGCACAAGCATGTGCATGTTAGCGACGAACCGCTGTGGTATTGGCGCGCCCACGACATTACGAGTGATACCCCAACCCCAGATTGATCGCGTAGTCCCCACGCGCCGTGCCTCCCGGCACTTGGACCTCGGCAGACGTGGCGCGGGCAAAGACTTCGGCCGCCAAGGCCATAGGCTCAACATGGCCGATCAGCGCCTTCGCTGTCTCCGTGGCCATCCGGCCTGCCGGCGCGCAGCGCTGACCTGCTGCCCCTTCAACTGTTCACCCTGCAACAGCAGGGCAACACTTTGCCCGACTCAGCACAGCTGTCAGCCCCGGTTTACGCGCCCACCTGCGCAAAACCAGGGCCTGGCGAGATGGCACGCTGCCTGCAACCGCTCCTGATCCCTCTTCTCGACTGGATCGTCCCATGCGTCTGTTTGCCCAAGCCCTGCCCAGTGCCCTGAAGTCGCTGTCTATCGCCGGTCTCGTTGCCCTGGCCTTCAACCCCGCCGCCCACGCCGAAACCGCGCCCAAGGAAGTCCGCCTGGACTACGCCTACTACTCCCCCGTAAGCCTGGTGCTCAAGCATTTCGGATGGTTGGAAAAAGCCCTGCCCGAATCCAAGGTCACCTGGGTGTTCAGCCAAGGCAGCAACCGCTCGCTGGAATACCTCAACAGCGGCGGTGCCGACTTCGGCTCCTCGGCCAGCCTCTCGGCGGTACTGGCCCGGGCCAACGGCAGCCCGATCAAGTCGGTGTACGTCTACAGCCGTGCCGAATGGACCGCACTGGTGGTGGCCAAGGACTCGCCACTGAAGACGCTCGACGACCTCAAGGGCAAGAAGATCGCCGCCACCAAGGGCACCGACCCGTACCTGTTCACCCTGCGCGCACTGGAAAAGGCCGGGCTGAAGAAGGATGACGTCGAGCTCTTGCACCTGCAGCACCCCGATGGCCGCACCGCACTGGAGAAAGGCGATGTCGATGCCTGGGCCGGCCTCGATCCGCACATGGCTGCCAGCGAACTGCAAGCCGGCTCACGCCTGCTGTACCGCAACAAGGACTTCAACAGCTATGGCGTGATCAGTGTCACCGAGACCTTCGCCAAGCAGCATCCACAAACCATCGCCACGGTGATCAAGGCCTACGAGCAGGCCCGCCACTGGGCAGTCGCACACCCGGATGAGTTCGCCCGCCTGCTGGCCGATGAATCCAAGCTCCCGCTGGATGTGGCCAAGCTGCAGCTGTCGCGTACCGACCTCTCGGCGCCGCAACTGACCGAGCAGGGAGTGGCAGCCTCCAAGGCCGCGGCGCCGATCCTGGTGTCCGAGGAACTGGTCAAGCGTGGCGCCGACGTCGACACCGTGATCGACCAGTTGATCGACCCGTCCTTCGGCAAGGCCAGCATCGAGCGATGAGCCTCTCCACGCACTCCCGCAGCGTGAGCGCGCCGGCGCCCGCCACGTCCACCTCGCCCTGGCCACGTCGGCTCAAGGGCCTGGCGCTGCCTCTGGCGATCATCCTGCTGCTGGAGGCCGTCGTGCGCCTGGGCTGGATCGCCTCCTACCAGATGCCCGCCCCCAGCGAAGTGGCGCAGACCCTGGTGCAACTGGCCGACGGCGCGCTGTGGAAACACATCGGTGCCAGCCTGTCGCGGGTGTTGGCCGGCTTTGCCATCGGCGCCGCCCTGGGGCTGCTGTTCGCCGCCTGGGTGGGCCTGAGCCGTGAAGCCGAGGCGTGGCTGGAACCGACTTTCGCCAGCCTGAGGGCGATCCCGAGCCTGGCCTGGGTGCCGCTGTTGCTGCTGTGGCTGGGCATCGGCGAGACCTCCAAGGTGACACTGATCGCCATCGGCGCGTTCTTCCCGGTGTACCTGAACGGCGTGGCCGCGATCCGCAACATCGACCGCAAGCTGGTCGAGGTCGGGCGCATGTATGGCTTCGGCCCATTGCGCCTGGCCCGGCGCATCCTGCTGCCGGCTGCGATACCCGGCGTATTCACCGGTCTGCGCAGCGCCCTGAGCCTGAGCTGGATGTTTCTCGTCGCCGCCGAGCTGATCGCCGCCACTCGCGGCCTGGGTTACCTGCTCAGCGACGGCCGGGAGACTTCACGACCGGACCTGGTGCTCGCGGCGATCATTGTCCTGGCCCTGCTCGGCAAACTCAGCGATGGCCTGTTGGCCGGGCTGGAACAGCGCTGGCTGAACTGGCGCGACACCTTCGACGGCACGGACCGAGGAGCCTGAATCCATGAACCAACCCTTGCGCGTTGCCGCACCGACACCTGCACCCTTGCTCGACCTGCGCGTCGAGCACAAGGCATTCGGTGCCACTGCGGTACTGGGGGCGGTCGAGCTGCAACTGCAACCCGGCGAGATCGTCAGCCTGCTGGGCCCCAGTGGCTGCGGCAAAAGCACCCTGCTGCGCCTGGTGGCGCAACTGGACCGCGACTTCGTTGGCCATCTGCAGCAACGACCGGAACAGGTCGGTTTCGTGTTCCAGGAGCCGCGCCTGATGCCCTGGTTGAGCGTGGCCGACAATATCGGCTTCAGTGAGGACCGGCGCTACGACCGTGCCCGGGTCAACGGCCTGATCGACGAGGTGGGCCTGGGCGGCTTCGCCGATGCGCTGCCCAAGGCGCTGTCCGGCGGCATGGCCCAGCGCGTGGCCATTGCCCGCGGGCTGTACGGCCAACCACAACTGCTGTTGCTCGACGAGCCGTTCAGCGCCGTGGATGCCTTTACCCGCTTCAAGCTGCAGGACCTGTTGCTGGACCTCGCACGCCGCCACCGCATCGCCTTGCTGGTGGTCACCCATGACGTGGACGAGGCGCTGTACCTGAGCGACCGCGTGCTGGTGATCGGCAACCGGCCGGGCACTGTCTGCCGCGAACTGAGGGTCGGCCTTGGCTACCCGCGCGAACGCCAGGACGAACGCCTGGCTCGTCTGCGCGGCCAGGCGCTGGAAGCCCTGCACAGTGCGCGGGTGATCTGAGCCGGGCGCGTTCATCGATAGTGACTATCGAGCACGACGATTTCTGCCCGACGGCCGTGCTCGATAACCTGTGTTCAACGACTCGCCAGACGAATCCTCGAACCAGGAAACCCGCCGATGAACGCCACCGCCCGCCTGCTGCTCGCTGCCCTGGCCGCCCTTGGTATCGCCGCACTTGCCGGCTGTGCCAGCCATCCCGAACAACGCCCCTACACAGCCGAGGAAACGCGCCAGTTGCAGCTCGAGGCGCTGCAACGGCGAGGCCTGTCGCAACAGGAATACGAACACCAGCGCGCTGCGATCCTGCGTGCCGACCAGGTGGAAGTGGCCGGCGACGGCCTGCGCCAGGCACCTGCCCTGCGCGGCTGATCAGCCCTCGCGACTGCGCTGCAGCCGCGCCCGCATCCCCTCGCTGGCGCCAGGGCCCTGCACCAGCTCGCACGCTGACCAGGGCACCACGCGCCCGGACTCCACGTCCACCATCATCGGCTGCAAGGCCTTGCCCGTGCCCTTTTCCACCACCTGCACACTGATGGCCTCAGGCGCAAAATGCCGATTGCCCCAGGCGATCAGCGCATAGAGCACGCCCTGCAGGTCGCGCCCCCGAGCACTGGGCCGGTATTCGTGGCGCAAGGGCCGGGTGCTGTAGGCATGACGTTCGAGCAGGCCAGCCTCCACCAGCGCATTGAGCCTGCGGGTCAACATGCTCGGAGCGATCTCCAGGCTCTTGGCGAAATCGTCGAAGCGGCTCAGGCCCTGCAAGGCATCGCGCATGATCAACAGGCTCCACCACTCCCCCACGTGTTCAAGGCTCAGGGCGATAGGGCATTCGGAATCCACAAGCGTCTTGCGTTGCATCGGGCAGGCTCACCACGGGTCTGTGAAATATTCGGGCTGGATGTTACTTCTATAATGATAGTAACGTCTCTTGAGCTGAATAGTAGCAAACCTCCATGGGAGTTAGACCTTCATGAGCAAACGTATCGTCGTTACCGGAATGGGAGCGGTCACACCGCTGGGGTGTGGCGTTGAGCGGGTCTGGGAACGCCTGCTGGCGGGGCGCTCGGGTATTGCGCAGTTGCCGGAATCGCTGATCGGCGACCTGGCGGTGCGCATCGGCGGCCAGGTGCCGGACCTGCAGCAGGACAGCGAGGCCGGCTTCGATCCGGATCGTGTACTGCCAGCCAAGGAGCAGCGCAAGGTCGATCGTTTCATCCTGTTCGCCCTGGGCGCCGCACAGGAGGCACTGGCGCAGGCCGGCTGGCAGCCGCAAAGCGTCGAACAGCAGGAACGCACGGCAACCATCATCGGTACCGGTGTGGGCGGCTTCCCGGCCATCGCCGAGGCCGTGCGCACCACCGACAGCAAAGGCCCACGCAAGTTGTCACCCTTCACCATTCCCTCCTTCCTAGGCAACCTGGCTGCCGGCCAGGTGTCGATCGCCCACGGGCTCAAGGGCCCACTGGGTACACCGGTCACCGCGTGCGCTGCCGGGGTGCAGGCGATTGGCGACGCCGCGCGAATGATCCTGGCCGGTGAAGCGGACGTGGCGCTGTGCGGGGGCGCAGAGGCGGCCATTCATCGTGTCAGCCTGGCCGGCTTTGCCGCCGCGCGGGCCTTGTCGAGCGATTTCAAGGAGCACCCGGAACAGGCCTCGCGCCCGTTCGACACCCGCCGCGACGGCTTCGTCATGGGCGAAGGCGCCGGTTTGCTGGTGATCGAAGAACTGCAGCATGCACTGGCACGCGGCGCCACGCCGCTGGCCGAGCTGGTGGGCTACGGCACCAGCGCCGACGCCTATCACATCACCTCGGGGCCGGAAGATGGCGACGGCGCGCGACGCGCCATGACCCTGGCCCTGCGCCAGGCCGGTATCCGTGCAGAACAGGTCGGCCATCTCAATGCCCATGCCACCTCGACACCGGTGGGCGACAAGGGTGAGCTGGCAGCGATCAAGGCGGTGTTCGCCGACGTGCCCTCACCGGTGATCAGCGCGACCAAGTCTGCCACCGGCCACTTGCTGGGCGCCGCCGGCGGAATCGAGGCGATCTTCACCGTGCTTGCCCTGCGCGACCAACAGGCGCCAGCCACGCTCAACCTGGTCGAGCCTGACCCCGCAGCCGCCGGGCTGGACATTGCCGCAGGCCAGCCGCGGCCCCTGGATACCGAATACGCGCTGTCCAATGGCTTCGGTTTCGGCGGCGTCAATGCCAGCGTGATTTTCAAGCGCTGGGAGGGTTGAGCCACTGGTCGGCACGCGGGCGTTTGATTAGGCTTGGCCATCGCCTCGAGCACACAGGGAGCACTACCGATGTCCAGACACGACCGCTATGAAGCCGCTCTACAGGCGCTGGGTTATTCGTTCGATGGCCCGCTGAAGATCGGCGGCGACTACGTGCCGGTGCTGCACCTGGGCGACCAGGTGTACATCAGTGGGCAAATCCCGCGGGTCAACGACACCGTGGTGCTCCCGGGGCGGGTGGGCGAGGACGTCAGCCTCGCCGAGGCGCAGACTGCCGCCAAGATCAGCACCCTGCGCTGCCTGAAGCTGCTGAGCGAAAGCCTGGGCTCGCTGGATGCGGTCAAGGGTATCGCGCGGATCAATGTATTCGTGCAGTCGGCGGCAGACTTCACCCAGCAGAGCGAAGTGGCCAACGGCGCCTCGGCGATCCTGCATGAAGTGCTGGGCGACGCCGGCAAGCATACCCGCACCTCGGTGGGGGTGTATCAGTTGCCGAAGAATGCCGCGGTGGAGATTGACCTGATCGCGGTGGTGTAGGTGCAAGGGGCTGACGTGCAGCCCCTTCAGCCTTGCAGCCCCTCGACCACCTGCGCCACCGTGGTCACCTGGCGAAAGTGATGGGTCCACAGCTCGATACCCAACTTGCCCGAGCGGTCCAGTGAAGAGCCCACCGTCAGGTCAGTGATCAAGGTCGGGTTCAGTCCGGCATCGAACAGCGCAAAGCCGGCGGCCAGTACGCAGGTTTCGGTCTGCAGGCCGCAGACCAGCACGCGCTCCACGCCCAGTCGCTTGAGGTAGTCGATGGCCTCGGCGGTCTGCCCGTAGCCGTGCTTGACGAACACTTCGTCCGCCTCGACCAGGCTCTCGTCCTCGCGCGCCGGATGCCAGCCAAGCTGCTGCTGAAACGGCGTGACCTGCTCGTCGTGCAACTCGACCGAGGCGATGGCGGGGAGTTTCGCGGCCAACGCGCGGATTCCGTCGATCAGCCACTCAGGAGGGCTGAAGGTGGACTGGACATCGACGATAAGCAAAGCCTGCCGCATGGGGTTCTCCGGGGGACGACATGAGGCGGCGGAGTATATCGCCCGTGGGCGATCGTTGCAGGCCCTGGGCTCAGAGCTTGGCCAACAACGCCTGCAATTGTTGCTTGGCCTGCTCGCCCGTGCTGGCACGCTTGAGCAGCCCCTCGGTCATGCCCTTGTACATCTCGACCGCCTCGCTCGACGAGGTAACGCTGGCGATCCCCACATGCAAGTTGGGGAGCTCGCCGAGGCGGTAGGGGCTCACCGCGACATAGCGGGTGTGCGGTTGCTCGAAGATCTGGAAGGTCGAGCTGGGCAGGGTTTCGTCGATCAGGCAGATGCTCAGGCGGCCGCTGTCGGCATCGATGACCCGGATCAAGTTCTCGATCTCGCGACGGGCCAGCAGCGCACGCTCCATGCGCACGCTCGGCGGCAGGTCCAGGCGCCCTACCAGGCCGATGTGCAGGTAGCGCTCGATCTGGCGCAGGCTGACGATCGACTGCACCTGGAACTGCTGGCGGAAGAAGGTCGACTTACGCTCGTCGAGAATGCCGAGGATCTGCGCCTCCATGGCGGTCTGCGCCTGATCCGCCTCCACCGGACGTGCCTCGTCGAGCATGGTCTTGAACAGTCCGGAGTACTCGGGCGTGGTCAGCAGGTAGGAGAACGGGTCGAAGTAGGAAACGATCCGCGTCGAACGTGCTTCCAGCTGGCGCATACGTTCGAAATAGCCCAAGGCATTGTCGAAATACTCGGTGTCGGAACCGAGCAGGCTGGACATCGATACCCGCAGCATTTCGGCGAGGCGTTCGAGCGTCTCGAGCTTGACGATCTTGCCCAGCTCCAGGCGATACACCGCAGCGCGGGAGATCCCGAGCTTGTCGGCGACCTGGTCGGCGTTGAGCTGGCGGCCGATGCGGAAGGCTCTGAGGCGTTCGCCGATGGCTTGGTAATCGATCTGGCTCACGGGGACTCCGTTGTCGGGTGAGCGCGCACGCTCGATGGGCTTGACGATCCTCGACGCCGAATGTATCAATATTTAGACGGACAAGGTTGATCGTCTAAAAAATACAAAAAACGCCGTCTCATGTCTATCCAACGCTCACCCCTGCCCGTCTTGCGACTGCCTCCCCTTTCACAACAACAAGAAACGGAAGCTCCCACGATGCGAATCCATGACACCCTTCCCGCGCTTGCCTGTCTGATACCCACGCTGAGCCTGGCCGCCCCGCCGCCGGCTTTCAGTGACACCTTCGTCGGTTACCGCTACAGCAGCCATTTTTCCGATCCCGGCAAGCATAAGGACGTGGCCAAGCATATTGCCCAGTTCACCCATGTGAGCAGCTATACGCTAGGCCAGCAGTTCATCAACCTCGACGTGTTCAAGTCCGATCACAACGACCCGCGCAAGGACAGCAGCAGCGGCGCCACCGAGGTCTACCTGACCTACCGCAACCAGTTGCAGCACGGGCGCATCTTCGACGCCCCGCTCGCATTCGGCCCGATCAAGGATGTGGCGATGACCTTGGGGTTCGACTGGAACACCAAGGATAATGCCTTCCAGTCGCGCAAGCGCATGCTGCTGGCGGGGCCGACACTCAAGCTCGCGGTGCCGGTGGGTTTCGTCGATGTCAGCCTGTTCTACGCCCGTGAATGGAACCATTGCGGCCTCGATGTCTGCGACCTGCCCGGCAACCACTCGCGGCTGCTGTTCGATCCGTTCTACCAACTGAACGTGACCTGGGGCGTGCCCTTCGCGCTTGGCCCGGTGCCTCTGAAATTCCAGGGTTTCTACAGCCTCAACGGCAAGAAAGGCGACGACTACCGCAACAATCCGACCGCCGACGAACAACTGATGCGCACCTCGCTGATGCTCGATGTCGGGCAGATGAGTGGCCTGGGCAAGAACGTGCTGTGGATCGGTCCGGGTTACGAGTACTGGCGCAACAAGTTCGGTAACCGTCGAGGTGATGGCATCGACGTCGACGCGCTGTCGTTCAACCTGGAATGGCACCTGTAATCCGGCCAACAATTATTTTCTGCCTGCGCCGTCCAAATATTTAGACAAGCCATTGCCGCCGCAGTATGCTGATCGCGCAACTGGAGCGCCAATCGACAGCGGAACCGTCGGCAGATTGCCTGTCACCCGTCTAAAAAGTTAAACAAGAACAAGAGGAATACACCGATGGCTCCGCTGAACAGCCCTCCCGACACCCGCCACGACGCCTCACCCCGCAAGGCCCTGATCGCCAGCGTGACAGGCTATGCAATGGACGGTTTCGACCTGCTGATTCTGGGTTTCATGCTCCCGGCAATCACCCTGGGCCTGGCCCTGACCACTTCCCAGGCCGGCTCGCTGGTGACCTGGACCCTGCTCGGTGCAGTGGCCGGAGGCCTGATCTTCGGACAGCTGAGCGACCGCTATGGACGCGTGCGCATGCTCAGCGTCTGCATCCTCACCTTCTCGTTGTTCACCGGCCTGTGCGCCATCGCCCAAGGCTATTGGGACCTGCTGCTGTATCGAACCCTCGCCGGCTTCGGCCTGGGCGGCGAGTTCGGTATCGGCATGGCGCTGATCGCCGAGACCTGGCCGGCCAATCGACGTAATCGCGCCTCGTCCTATGTCGGCATGGGCTGGCAGGCAGGTGTGCTCGCGGCTGCGCTGCTCACGCCGCTGTTGCTGCCGCACATCGGCTGGCGCGGGATGTTCCTGGTCGGGCTGGTGCCGGCGCTGCTGTCGTTCGTGATTCGCCACACCATGGGCGAGCCGGAAGAGTTCGTCAGGGCTGCGGCCAACCCGGTGTCGTTCCGCCGCCGCTTCACCGACCTGTTCAAGGACCGCACCACCAGCAAGGCCAGCGCTGGCGTGATGGTGCTGACCTCGGTACAGAACTTCGGCTACTACGGCCTGATGATCTGGATGCCCAGCTACCTGTCCAGCAAGTTCGGGTTCTCGCTGACCGCCTCGGGCACCTGGACCGCAGTGACGGTGCTGGGCATGGCGTTCGGCATCTGGCTGTTCGGCCAGCTCGCCGACCGCTTCGGCCGCAAACGCATCTTCCTGCTGTACCAGACCGGCGCGGCACTGATGGTGGTGACCTACGCCAACCTCAGCGACCCGACGGTGATGCTGTTCGCCGGCGCCGTCATGGGTATCTTCGTCAACGGCATGATCGGCGGGTATGGCGCGCTGATTTCCGACCTCTACCCGGCGCAGATCCGTGCCACCGCGCAGAACGTGTTGTTCAACGTCGGGCGTGCGGCGGGTGGCTTCGGTCCGCTGGTGGTGGGGGCGATCGCCTACAGCTACTCGTTCAGCGCGGCGATCATGCTGCTCGCCTCGTTGTACGTCCTGGCCATGGGCGCCACCCTGTGGCTGCTGCCGCCCTGCCAGGGCGCGGCAAACCGCCAGGCGCAAATGGCCCAAGGCTGACCGGCTGCCAGTCATCGGAAGCTTGGCTTAGACCAGTATCAAAAATTAGACGAACACGGTTTTCCGCAGTAGATTGAATCCACGATAGACCGATTGAAAGCGAATCCGCCGCCTCGTGATCGAGGCGGCATTTCCTGTTGACCATGCTGTATAAAAATTTAGACAAATGCGAGGCCACCCCATGAATGCGATCTCCGCCTGCTGCCAGGCAACCCCCGTGACACCGCCCGACGATACCCTGGCGCGCGTGCTGTCCAACGAATGGGTCAACGACGAATACAAGCGCCTGGTGCTGCAGGCAGACGGCGCCGCCTGCCATTCCCTGCCGGGGCAGTTCTTCAACCTGCTGTGCCCCAGCGATGGTGAACACAAGCCGTTCTTCCGGCGCCCCATGAGCACCTACAAGGCCGACCCGCTGAGCGGCCGGGTGGAGTTCCTGTACAAGGTCACGGGCAAGGGCACCTTCGGCCTGGAAACCCTGACCCCGCAACAGACCGTCGAGATCCTCGGCCCCTTGGGCAACGGTTTTGCCCTCGATCCGACCTGGCAGCACATGATCATCGTCGCCCGCGGCGTCGGCCTTGCCACCCTTGCCCCACTCGCCGAGGCAGCCCACGCCCTGGGGATCACGCTGACGGCCGTACTCAGTGCACGCAGTGAAAAAAGCCTGCTGTCGCGCGAGCGCTTCGCCTCGCTCGGCGCCCAGGTCGAGGTGGTGCTCGATGAAGACGGCAGCAGTGCGCCTGACCAGCTAGAAGCGCGGCTGCGGCGGATCATTGCCCGCGAAGGCAGCAACGCAATGTTCACCTGCGGCTCGCGGCGGCTGACGCGCCTGCTCAAGCGCCTGTGCGCAGAGTTGGGCTTGCAGGGCCAGGTGGCACTGGAGCAACAGATGGTCTGCGGCCTGGGCATGTGCCAGTGCTGCGTGGACGTGTTCGAAGTGGACGGCCTGAAGGTCGGCAAGCGGGTGTGCCTGGAAGGCCCGGTGTTCGACCTGGCGGAGGTGGTGGCATGACCGATCTCAGCGTGAACGTCGGCGGGCTGCGCCTGAAGAATCCGGTGATGCCGGCCTCCGGCACCTTCGCCGAAGAACTGGCCCACCTGCTGGACTTCAACCAGCTCGGGGCAATGGTGACCAAGACCATTACCCGCGAACAGCGCACCGGCAATCCGATGCCGCGGGTGTGCGAACTGGCCGATGGCATGATGAACGCCATCGGCATTCCCAGCAAAGGCGCCCAGGCCTTCATCGACAAGGTGGTGCCCTTCTACCGCGAGTTCGATTCGCCGCTGATCGTCAGCGTCTCGGCACCGACCGCCCAGGGCTTCGCCGAACTGGCCGCGCAGCTCAGCGACGTGCCTGGCGTAGCCGGCATCGAGGCCAACATCTCCTGCCCCAACATCGAAGCCCACGGCCAGTCGTTCGGTATGCAGGCCGACAGCACGCGCCAGGTCGTCGAGCTGATGCGCCAGTCCACGTCACTGCCCCTGTGGGTCAAGCTCACGCCCAACAGCGGCGAGATCGTCAATGTCGCCCTCGCCGCGCAAGAAGCCGGCGCCAACGCCGTGGTGGTCGGCAATACCCTGCTGGGGCTGTCCATCGACATCGAACGCGGCCGTGCTCGCCTGGGCAACTTCATGGGCGGGATTTCCGGCGCGACCATCCGTCCGCTGATGGTCCGCCTCACCTATCAGTGCGCCCAGGCGTTGGAGATCCCGGTGATCGGATGCGGCGGCATCGCCACTGCCGACGATGCGCTGGAATTCATCTATGCCGGCGCCAGCGCCGTGCAGGTGGGTACCGCAACCTTCATCCATCCCAAGACCATGAACGCCCTGGTCGACGAGCTCGACGCCTATTGCCGTCGCAAGGGCATTGCGGCCCTGCGCACGTTGATCGGCAGCCTCGACGATTCACCGGCCGCGCCGTTCGGAGCCCTGCCATGAACACTTTGTGGAAACAGCAGGCGGGCAAGCTGTTCGCAGACATAGAACAGCTGTCGCGTGACCCGCACGAAGGCGTCACCCGCGAGAGCTACGGCCGCGGTGAGAGCGAAGCGATCGCCTGCCTGAGCGACTTCGCCCTGACCCACGGCCTCGACGTCAGCCACGACCGCGCCGGGAACGTGATCTTCCAGCGCCGTGACGACAACGGCCAACCGGCACTGTGGGTCGGCTCGCACCTGGATTCAGTGCCCCAAGGCGGCAACTTCGACGGGCTGGCCGGGGTCATCGCCGGCCTGCTGTGCCTGTGCCGCCAGGCGCGCGATGGCGTGCGCAGCGCGCTGCCGCTGCGGGTGCTCGGGCTGCGGGGTGAAGAAAGCGCCTGGTACGGCAAGTCGTACATCGGCTCGCGGGCGGTGGTCGGCGGACTGGCCGAGCAAGACCTGAAGCTCGTCAACCGCTTCAACCAGCGCCCCCTGGGCGATGCCCTGCGTGCGCTCGGTGCCGACCTCGACGCCATCGCCCGCCAGCAATGGTTGATCGAGCCTGAGCAGTTCGCCGGCTACCTCGAAGTGCACATCGAACAGGCCGAATCGCTGGAGCGCATGGGCCAGGCGCTGGGGGTGGTGCCGGGGATTCGCGGCAATCTGCGGCATAACCGCGTGCGCTGCCTGGGCGAAGACGGCCACTCCGGCGCCGTGGCCCGTGAAGACCGCCACGACTCGGTGTTCGCCGTCAGCGAGCTGATCGCACGGATCGACGCGCGCTGGAGCGAATGGGTCGATGCCGGCCAGGACCTGGTGGTGACGGTCGGCACCCTGGGCACCAACGCGGCGCACCACGCTGTCTCGCGCATCCCTGGCGAAGTCGCCTTCAGCCTGGAGATGCGCAGCCTGCATCAAGCCACGCTGGACGCCTTCCACACCCTGGTCCTGGAAGAGGCCGGGCGCATCGAACAGGCGCGCCAGGTTCGCTTCGAGTTCGACAAGCGCATCGATACCCAACCGGCGGCCATGCACGGCCCATGGATCGACACCCTGCAGCGCCACACCCGCGCCCTGGGCTGGCAAGGCGTACTCACCCCCAGCGGTGCCGGGCATGACGCAGCCGTGTTCGCCAACGCCGGCATCCCCAGCGCCATGCTGTTCATTCGCAACCAGCATGGTTCGCACAATCCGCACGAGGCGATGGCGCTGGACGATTTCCTGGCCGCCACCGAAGTGCTGTACCACTCGATCCTGGAGCTGAGCGCATGAACTCCCCAGACAACTGGCTGATCCGCGATGCCACCCTGGTCAATGAAGGCCGCCGCTGGGCTGCCGACCTGCGCGTGCGCGACGGACGCATCGAGCGTATCGAATCCGGCCTTGCGGCGCGGGCCGACGAACAGGTCATCGACGCCAGCGGCCTGTGGTTGCTGCCCGGCATGATCGACGACCAGGTGCACTTCCGCGAGCCGGGCCTCACCCACAAGGCCGATATCGCCAGCGAGTCGCGCGCCTGCGCCGCCGGTGGCATCACCAGCTTCATGGAGATACCCAACACGCGCCCGGCGGCGCTCGATCGCCCGACCCTGGAAGCCAAGTACGCCCTCGCCGCAGGCTCCAGCGCCGTCAACTACGCGTTCTACATGGGCGCCAGCAACGACAACCTCGACGCCATCCGCCAGATTGATCCGGCCAGCACGCCGGGGCTCAAGGTGTTCATGGGCGCCTCTACCGGCAACATGCTGGTGGACGATCCGCAGGTACTCGACGAGATCTTCCGCTGCGCGCCGGTGCCGATCATCACCCACTGCGAAGATACGCCGATGATCGATGCCGAACTGGCCCGGGCCAAGGCCCGCCATGGCGATGACATCCCGGCCAGCGAGCATCCGCTGATCCGCTCGCGCGAAGCGTGCATCGCCTCCACGCGCCTGGCCATCGAACTGGCGCGCAAGCACGATGCGCGCCTGCATGTGCTGCACATCTCCACGGCCGAGGAGCTGGTGCTCTTCGCGCCGGGCCCGCTTGCGGGCAAGCGCATCACCGCCGAAACCTGCGTGCACTTCCTGCATTTCAGCGCCGAGGACTACGCGCGGCTGGGCATGCTGATCAAGTGCAACCCCGCGATCAAGCAGGCCAGCGATCGCAGCGCCATCGTCCGCGCCCTGGCCGAGGGCCGTCTGGATGTGCTGGCCACCGACCATGCACCCCACCTGCTCGAGGAAAAACAGCAGCCCTACACCCAGGCGCCGTCGGGCATTCCCTTGGTGCAGTTCGCCCTGCAGAGCGCGCTGGAGCGTGTGTTTGCCGGCGAGCTGAGCCTGGAGCGGCTGGTCGAAGTGGTCAGCCATGCCCCGGCCGAGCTGTTCCAGGTCAGCCAGCGTGGCTTCCTGCGTGAAGGCTATGCGGCAGACCTGGTGCTGGTAGACCCGCAGCGCCCGCACCGGGTCAGCCACGCGCAGGTGCTTTCCAAGTGTGGCTGGACGCCGTTCGACGGCACCACCTTCAGCACGAGCATCGCGGCCACCTTCGTCAACGGAAGGCGCGTCTGGGATGGCGTGCGGGTCGACGACACTGTGCGTGGCCAACGCCTGGCGTTCGACCGTTGAGCCCGATTATCGACAAGCGTTTTACCGAGGTGACTTTGCAATGAACTTTTCCCTGATGGTCAACCAGTTCGCCATTGCCCTGCCGGGCACCGACTCGTTCAAGCAGGCCAAGGCGCACTGCGAGGCGATCATTCGCGACGAACCGTTCCAGGCCTGCGCCGCGTTCCTGATCGCCGGCTTCTGCCGCAGCTACGTGCTGCTCTACGAAGACCAGGCGCTGGAGCTGGAATTCGCCCGACGCAACCAGCGCCAGTTGCTCGACTACATGGGCCAGCTCGACCGCGCCCTGGCCAGCCAGGACGCGCAGGTGGTGCACCAGGCCCTGAACCAGGTAGTCCGCCAGTACGCCGCCAGCGACCGCATCTTCTGACTCTGTTCGCTGCGCCAGGGCCGGGTCGCCACGCCCTTCCCGAACAGGCCCTGGCGCGGCAACACCTTGGCGAACAGCACCGGGGCCGGTGCAGGGCCGGCGATACGATGGGGGAGACCGTGATCAAGCCCCTGCGCTTGCGCTGATGCGCTAGACTGCGTGCTCCATCACGCAAGGAGGCCACATGGGTATTCGCGGACAGGATCGACAGATCGACAACATCGAGTTCAACGTCACCGACATCGGCCGCAGCAAGGCGTTCTACGGCGCAGTGTTCGGTTGGACCTTCACCGACTACGGCCCCACCTATACCGAGTTCTCCGACGGCCGCCTGAGCGGCGGCTTCACCACTGGCGAAGCGGTACGACCCGGTGGCCCGCTGGTCATCCTCTACGCCGACGACCTTGAAGCCACCCAGCGACGTGCAGAAGCAGCAGGCGCGCGCATCAGCCGCGCCACCTTCGCCTTCCCTGGCGGCCGGCGCTTCCACTTCATCGACCCGGACGGCTACGAACTGGCCGTGTGGACCGCCTCGTAACGCGGTTCAGGCGGTAGGAATGGTCCCGCCATCCACCACGAACTCGGTGCCGGTCACCGCCGCAGCTGCTGGCGAGGCCACGAAGCCGATGACGTTGGCCACCTCCTTCGGGCTGGCGGGCCGCCCCAGGGGGATGCCGCCCAAGGCCTGCATGATGATGCGCTTGCCGCCCTCGTAGTCGGTGCCCGCCTCGCTGGCCAGGCGCTCGGCCAGGGCTACCGAGGCCTCGGTCTCGATCCAGCCGGGCGCGACCCGCACCACGCGTACGCCCTTGGGTGCGACTTCCTTGGACAGGCTCTTGCTGTAGGTCGACAGCGCCGCCTTGGCCGCCGCGTAGGCGGTGGTGGCTTCCGGCAGCGGCAGTTGGTGCTGGATCGAGGTGACGTGAACGATCACCCCGCCGCCCTGCGCCAGCATGCCGGGCAGCAAGACCCGATCCAGACGCACGGCGGGCAGCAGGTTGAGGTCCAGCTCCTGTTGCCAATGCGCCTCGCCCAAGGCGGCAAAGCCCCCGGCCGGTGCGCTGGAACCGCCCAGCACATGAACGATGACATCGACACCGCCCAGCTGCCGCTCGACCTCGCCTGCCAACTGCTCGCACCCCTCGAGGGTGGTCAGATCGGCTTTGACGAACGACGCCTGAGGGGCATCGACGGGCGCTGTGCGCGCGCAGGTCAGCACACGGGCGCCCAGCTCGAGGAACAGCTCGACCGTGGCCTTGCCCAGGCCCTTGGTGCCAGCGGTGACCAGTACGCGCTTGCCGCGCAGGGTTTCTGATGGATGACTCATGGATATTCTCCGGTGGTAGCAACCTGGGTTGCGGATAGAATCGCGTTTTTGTCCGAACGAGCCGAACCATGGAGCGCGTCAGCCTCAACGACCTCGATGCCGTCCTCGCCATCGCCCGGCGCGCCAGTTTTCGCGCGGCGGCCATCGACCTGGGGATGTCCACCACTGCCCTGAGCAACGCCATCGGCAAGCTCGAGGCGAACCTTGGCGTGCGCCTGTTCAACCGCACGACGCGCAGCGTGTCGCTGACCGATGCCGGGCGCCTGTTCGTCGAGCACGTCGCCCCGGCGCTGGGCGAGGTGCAAGGCGCCCTGGAAGTGGTGCGCGCCCAGCGCGATCAGCCCAGTGGCATGCTGCGCATCAACGCTGCGGCGTTCGCCGCACGCGAGATCATCGGGCCACTGGTACTGGAGTTCTTGCGGCGCTATCCGCAGATGCAGGTGGACCTGGTCACCGAGGGGCGCCTGGTGGACATCGTCGCCGATGGTTTCGACCTGGGCGTGCGAGTCGCCGACCTGGTGCCCAGCGACATGATCAGCCTTTCCCTCGGCCGGCCGCAGCGCTATGCCGTGGTCGCCTCCGCCGCCTACCTGGCCGCGCGGGGCACGCCACGGCTGCCGGCCGACCTGCAGCGCCACAGTTGCATCCGCGTGCGCCTGCCGGATGGCGCGCTGTTTCGCTGGCGCTTCGCCAATGGCAACAGCGCACAGCAGATCGACGTGCAGGGCCCCATCACCCTGGATGAGGCCAGCCTGGCACGTACTGCCGTCATGGCCGGCGTGGGCCTTGGCTACTTCATGGAACAGGACGTGCGCGAGGACATCGCCGCCGGGCGCCTGGTGCGCGTGCTGGACGACTGGACGCCACCACTGCCGGGGTTGTGCCTGTACTACGCCGGGCGGCGCAATCCCTCGGCAGGCATGACCGCGTTTCTCGCACTGGCCCGGGAAGTGGCGGAGCAGGCGTGCCGCGAGGGCACGTGAGACAGGGACTTGCTGCATGGGCTGACGGCCTCGCCGGGTGTCGGTGAGGCACAGGTTATGCGTTCAGGTCCGTCGCGATAAGCAGGACAGATCAGGATGATCCATTGCGAATTTCAGGATAGTGAACCCAGCTTTCAATGCTGTTCGAGAATCCAATGGGTAATGGCCTGCAAATCTTCCTCGCGGGCTTGCGCCTGTGGCGGCATCGGCACCACTCCCCATTGCCCCCGGCTGCCCTGTCGGATGCTTTGCACCAACTGCCCGGCGTCCTTGCTGCCGTCGCGATAACGCGCAGCAATCTCTCGCCAGGACGGGCCCACGGCCCGCGCATCCAATTGGTGGCAAGCGCTGCAAGCGTAGCGCTGCATCACGGCGGGCGGCTCAGCGAACACCCGAACACTGGCGAACAGCAGCAGCCCGGCTGCGATCACGGCACCTCGAGACATGGGCATGGTCCTGAAAACGATGGGGCGTCGAGGGTACCGGTTACACCGACCCTGCAACAGAGCCGGCGGCGCAAACTGTTATCCTCCAGCGATCTCCACCAGCAGGCACGATCATGACCGAAGGCCCGACCGCCCTCCCCCCACTCAATGCCCTGCGCGTGTTCGAGGTTGTCTCGCGTCACCTGAATTTCCGCCTGGCGGCCGAGGAGCTGGGTGTCACCCAGGCGGCCGTGGCCCAGCAGGTACGGGGGCTGGAGGCGAGCCTGGGCATCAGGCTGTTCGAGCGCTTGCCACGCGGCCTGCGCCTGACCGATGCGGGCCTGGGCTACAGCCACAGTATCCGCAACGCCTTGGCCCTGATCGGCGAAGCCACTGCGGCATTGCGCCCGGACAACCGCCACCTCACCGTCAGCGTCACCCCGACCTTCGCCTCGAAATGGCTGATCCCACGGCTGAGTTCGTTCACCGAGGCCCATGGCGAGATCGACCTGCGGGTGCTGGCCACCGATCGCCTGTCGCGCTTCCAGGCCGATGGCGTGGACCTTGCCGTGCGCTACGGCCATCCGCCCTTCGGCGCAGGGCTCAACACCGAACTGCTGCTCAGGCAGCGGGTGGTCGCGGTGGCCAGCCCCGCACTGCTGGCGCAGTGGGGTAAACCGCACAGCCTCGAGCAGTTGCAGCATTTCCTGCTGCTGCACGATGCGCATAATTTCTGGCCCGAGTTCATCACCCAGCTGTTCGGCCAGCCGACCCAACCGATGCCGAAGAACGTACGCTTCAACCAGACCTCGCTGGCCATCGAGGCCGCCGTGGCCGGGCAAGGGCTGGCGCTGTCCAGCGAACTGTTCGTGCAGGAAGACCTGCAGGCGGGGCGGCTGGTGCAGGTATTCGAGCAGGCGCTGGAGATGGACAAGCACTTCTACCTGGTCTGGCCCCGCAAGGGCAGCACACCGACCGCGCTGGACGTGGTTCGCGGCTGGCTGCTGGAGCAGGTGGAAGCCCTCTGAGGCAATAGATTTTCTACTGAATTGACAAACCCCTGCTGCCTCCCTGCCAGCGGTGTACCGTTGCTAGGCTGACCCCCTCACATCAGCCAAGCATTGCATTGGAGGTCACATGTCAGTAGAAAAAGTAGCGATCATCACCGCCGGCGGTAGCGGCATGGGTGCAGCGGCGGCGCGGCGCCTGGCCGCAGACGGGTTCAAGGTGGCAATCCTGTCTTCATCGGGCAAGGGCGAGGCCCTGGCCCGCGAACTGGGCGGCATCGGCGTGACCGGCAGCAACCAGTCCAACGACGACCTGCAACGCCTGGTCGACACCGTGCTGGAGAAATGGGGGCGCATCGATGTGCTGGTCAACAGCGCAGGCCACGGCCCGCGTGCGCCGATCCTGGAGATCAGCGACGACGACTGGCACAAGGGCATGGACACCTATCTGCTCAATGTCATCCGCCCGACCCGCCTGGTCACCCCGACCATGCAGAAACAGCAAGGTGGCGTGATCATCAACATCTCCACCGCCTGGGCGTTCGAGCCCAGCGACCTGTTCCCGACCTCGGCCGTGTTCCGTGCCGGCCTTGCAGCCTTCAGCAAGATCTTCGCCGACACCTACGCCAAGGATAACGTGCGGATCAACAACGTTCTTCCCGGCTGGATCGACAGCCTGCCGGCCACCGAGCAACGCCGCGACAGCGTGCCGCTCAAGCGCTACGGCAAGAGCGAGGAAATCGCCGCGACCATCGCCTTCCTGGCCAGCGAAGGTGCGGCCTACATCACCGGGCAGAACATCAAGGTCGATGGCGGGCTGACCCGCGGGGTGTGAAACTGACCGCGTGCCTCAGTCGGCAGGCACGCTGAAACCCTTGGCGAAGGTTGGGGTAACGTCCAGCCGTTGCGTCATCAGGCCATGGGCATGGTAGAAGTCGGCGGTCTCCTGCTGTTGGGTCACGGTGTGCTCATCGATGCCTTGCCAGTGCAGCTTGCGACGCTCGAACTGCAACCGCGCGGCCTCTTCGGGAAAACCGATGATCGCCGCGAGGGACTTGGAATAGCTGTCCAGGTGCTGGTTGGCCCACACCTGTGCGCCAGCCAGGCGCTTGAGATAGTCCTGCAAGGCCGCGTGTCGCGCAGGGTCTTGCAGCGCCTGGTCGGTGACCGCCAGGAAGCTGTTGCCGCTGGACAGGCCGCGACCGTTCACCAGCACCCTGCCCTGCCCGCTGGTCTCGGCCAGCGCAGTGTAAGGCTCCCAGGTCGCCCAGGCGTCCACCGAGCCGTTGGCCAGGGCGATCTTGGCATCCACCGGCCCTAGAAAGCGAAACTCCACGTCCTTCTCACTCAGGCCGGCCTGCTCCAGAGCCTTGAGCGCGATGTGGTGGCCGATCGACCCGCGGCCGGTGGCGATGCGCTTGCCCTTGAGGTCGGCGCCACTGCGCAGGGGCGACTCCGGGCGCACCAGCACCGCGGTGCCGTAGGGGTCGGACTTGTCCACCGCAATGGCCTTGACCGGCGCCCCGGAGGCAAGCACGAACAGCAGCGGTGCATCACCGATGATGCCCGCGTCGATGGCGCCTGCGTTGAGCGCCTCGGCAAGTGGCGCGGCGGCCGGAAACTCGGCCCAGTGGATGTCATAGGGCAGGTCGCGCAGTGCATCGGCAGCCTCGAGCTGGGCGCGCATGTTGCCCTTCTGGTCACCGACGCGCAGGGTGAGGCGCTCGGCGGCAAAGGCCTGGGTTGCCAGCAGCAGGCTGGCAGCAATCAAAAGTAGGCGGGAACTGATCGGCATGGGGCTCCTCGGGAAGGTACGTGCGTTGGAGCACTGACTGTACCGAGTCGCGATAGATAAATTAAATTGATTTTAGGAATAACCTAATATGCAAATTAATTCAGATTCCATATCGCTGTAGAGACGAGCCGCCATGACGCAAGCCCGTCTCTGCTGGGCTCGGCTCAGTCCTTGGTCCTGTGCAGCAGGCTGTCGAAGCGCTTGCCGTCGATCAGGTAGGTCAGGCGCGCCTGGCCGTTTTCCAGCGGTTCCAGGGTCATGGGCGTATTGGTCTTGTGGTAGGGATGGCGGAACAGCGCCGGCTTCTCGGTGTAGGCGTAGCTGTTGAAGGCCAGGGCATCGCCCGTCCAGCGCACGTTGTTGTACAGGTAGCGCCAGTTCTCGTCCGGGCGGTGATAGAGGTAGACGCCACTGGCGTCACGGACGACCTCGATCTGCACCGCGCCGGCCTTGCTCGCCCACTTGCCGATATAGCGTTCGAGCCCCGCATGGCCTGCTGGCACTGCCGGCGCCGGGGCGAAGTCACTTGCCTGGAACGGGGTTCGCCGTGCCGCCTCACCCTTGGCATCGACGTACAGGTCACATAGCGGCGCTACCTGGTCGACCTTGCGGTAGAGGAAGGTGAGCTGGGCATCGGCGACCGGCATGCTCAACATCATGACCGTCGGGGCAAAACCCAATACCTTCAGATCGAACGCGCGCGCCTCGGACTGAACGTGGATCGAACTGCCGTCCTCCGCCACCTTGTAGTCGGAAATCTCGACGGCCTGGGTCTTGGGCTCGGCGCAGTTGAACGGGTGCAGTAGCACCTTGCCGTCGGCCTTGTATTCGGCGACGTTGGCGATGCCACTCTTGAGCGGCATCATCGCCCAGATACCGACGATCGCACTCTTGTCGGTGCGCAGGGAAACCTTGTCCTTGCTCGGCGCGTGGCCGGCACAGCCGCCCAGGAACAGGGCGCTCAGGGCGAGAGGGAGTAGCGGTTTGAACACGATGATCATCCATGGTTGGTCGAAGGCAGCCGCCCTGCGCCCGAGGTGTCTGGCTAGAGGCGGCTGGCCATCATCGCATGAAACGCTTTCGTATCACCTTAATCAGTCCACGCGCGTACCGCTTCGCGCGGGGCCTCATTCGATCCGCGGATGCTGCTGCACCAGCACCTTGCGCTTGGCCTCGAGCTCGGCGATCTGCTCGTCGATGTCCTCGATCTTCTGCTCGATGGTGTCGTGGTGCTCCTGCAGCAGTTCCTTGGCTTCTTCAAGGTCCGAGGCCGCAGGGGCCGCTCCGCGCAGGGGCTTGTTGGCGGTCTCTTTCATGGTCAGCCCGGTGAGCAGGCCGATCACGGCGATGACCATCAGGTAGTAGGCCGGCATGTACAGGTTGTCGGTGCTTTCCACCAACCAGGCGGCGATGGTCGGGGTGAGGCCGGCGATCAGCACCGAGATGTTGAAGGCGCTGGCCAGGGCGCTGTAGCGGATGTGAGTGGGGAACATCGCTGGCAAGGTCGAGGCCATCACACCGATGAAGAAGTTCAGCAGCACCGCCAGGATCAGCAGCCCGGCAAAGATCACCCCGAGGCTGCCGCTGTTGATCAGCATGAACGCCGGGATCGCCAGGACGAACAGGCCGACGCTGCCCACCACGATGAACGGGCGACGCCCGACCTTGTCGCTGAGGAAGCCGATCACCGGCTGCACGAACAGCATGCCGACCATGATCGCGATGATGATCAGCACGCCGTGGTCTTCGCTGTAGTGCAGGTTGTGCGACAGGTAGCTGGGCATGTAGGTGAGCAGCATGTAGTAGGTGACGTTGGTCGCGATCACCACACCAATGCAGGTCAGCAGGCTGCGCCAGTGCTTTGTGGCGACCTCCTTGAACGACACCTTCGGCCCCGAGGCCAGGCCTTCGCGATCACCCTGCTCGAGCTTGTCGACATGCTGCTGGAAGGCTGGCGTCTCCTCCAGAGCGTGGCGCAGGTAAAGGCCGATGATGCCCAGCGGCAACGCGACGAGGAACGGCAGGCGCCAACCCCAGTCGAGGAATTGCTCCTCGCCGACGATGGCCGAGATCATCACCACCATGCCGGCACCGAGCACGAAGCCTGCGATCGAGCCGAAGTCCAGCCAACTGCCGAGGAAGCCGCGCTTGCGGTCAGGGGCGTATTCAGCGACGAAGATCGAGGCACCGGTGTATTCGCCGCCGACCGAGAAGCCCTGGGCCATCTTGGCCAGCAACAGCAGGATCGGCGCCCAGATGCCGATCGAGGCATAGGACGGTATCAGCCCGATGGCGAAGGTGCTCAGCGACATGATGACGATGGTCGCCGCCAGGACTTTCTGGCGGCCATAGCGGTCACCCAGGGCACCGAAGAACAGCCCCCCCAGCGGACGGATCAGGAAAGGGACCGAGAAGGTTGCCAGGGCCGCGATCATCTGCACGCTGGGCGAGGCGTTGGGGAAGAACACCTTGCCCAACGCATAGGCGACGAAGCCGTAGACGCCGAAGTCGAACCACTCCATGGCGTTGCCGAGCGCTGCGGCAGTGATCGCCTTGCGCATCTTGGCGTCGTCAACGATGGTGATGTCTTTCAAGCCGATCGGCTTGACTCTCTTGCGTGATTTCATAAGTGCTTACTCTGTAGCTGACCTGTCTTGACAATCCGCTGTCCCCGGGGCAGATCGGGCGGGCGAACAGTTTTCGGCCACGCTGCCAAAGCAATAGTGGCAACGGGCCCTATGGGGTCAGATACAAATGGACACTAAATAATTCCGCGCTTGATGATTTTTTCCTGAAGTCCGCTGCGACAGAGGTGCGCCGGTACCGCGGCAGGTCACGGGTGCAAGCGCGGCGAATGTGCGAGCAATGTCTGGGTGTACCCCTGCTGAGGTCGCTCGAACACCGCGTCCACTGCGCCCTGCTCCACCACCCTGCCCCGATTCAACACCAGCACCCGGTCGGCAATCGCACGCACCACCCCAAGGTCGTGGGTGACGAACAGCACGGTCAGCCCCTCGCCCTGCAAACGCCGCAGCAGCGCCAGGATCGACGCCTGTACCGACACATCCAGTGCCGAAGTGATCTCGTCGCACACCAGCAGCCGAGGTTCGCACACCAGCGCCCGGGCAATCGCCACGCGCTGGCGCTCGCCGCCCGAGAGGCTGTGCGGATACAGGCCGGCCACCCGTGCCGGCAGCGATACCCGCTCGAGCACCGCTTCGACCCGACGCCTGGCCTCGTCGCCGCGAATACCGAAAAAATGCGCCAACGGCGCGCTCAGGGTCTGCAACACCGTCTGCCTAGGATTCAACGCCCGGTAGGGGTTCTGGAAGATGTACTGGATCTGATGGCGCAACCCGGCATCACGCTGGCGGGCGGCAAAGGGCAGCGGCTGTCCGGCGTAGCGCAGGTGCCCCTGCACGTTCTCGCCAAGCCCGGCAATGGCCCGTGCCAGGCTGGTCTTGCCCGAGCCGGACTCACCGACCAACGCCAGGCACTCGCCCTGCCCCACCTGCAGCGCAACGTCGAACAGCACCTGGCGGTCGTAGGCCACGTCCAGACCCTGTACCTCGAGCAGCGGTGCCTGGGCGAGCGCTTCGACGTGCCCCTCATCCGGTACGGTATCGATCAATGCCAGCGGCTCCTGATGCGGCACCAGGCAGGCCACCTGCTGCTCGCGGCCCAGGCGCACCAGCGCGGGCTCCAGCAACATGCATTGCGCCTGCCGCCGCGCACAACGGGGCGCGAAGGCACAACCCTCGGGCCTCTGTCCGGGTGCCGGGGCATGACCGCCGATGGCTTGCAGCGGCTGACGCCGGGCAACATCCGGGATCGCCCCGAGCAACGCACGCGTATAGGGATGGGCTGGCGCGGCGAACAACGCCTCGCGCGCGGCGATCTCGACCAGGCGCCCGGCATACATGACCATCACCCGGTCCACCAGGTCGCGCACCACGGCCAGGTCATGGGTGACGTACAGCGCCGCCACGCCGTGACTGCGGCACAGGTCTTTGAGGGTGCCGAGCACATGGGCCTGGGTAGTGACGTCCAGCGCCGTGGTCGGCTCGTCGAGCACGATCAAGCGCGGCCGCAGGACGAACGCCAGGGCCAGCATCACCCGTTGTTGCTGCCCGCCGGACAACTGATGCGGGAAACGGCGCAGGAATCCGGCGTCAGACGGCAGCCCGACCTCCTCGAGCGTCGTGGCGATGCGCTGTTGCAGGGCCTCGCGGGCCAGGCGCGGCTGATGGGCCAGCACGGTTTCGCGTAGCAGCGCACCGATGCGCAGCGCCGGGTTCAAGGCCGTGGCCGGGTCCTGGGCAACATAGCCGACCAGCCCCCCACGAGCCAGGCGCAATGCCTCGCCTTCGAGCTCCAGCAGCGAGTGACCGGCGACCTCGACACGCCCGGCAACGATCCGCGCGCCCTGGCGGGCATGACGCAGCAAGGCCGTCGCCAGGGTGGTCTTGCCCGAACCGGATTCGCCGACCAGCCCGACGATCTCCCCTGCCGCCAGACTGAACGACACGCCCGACAGCACCTCCACCCGGCCGGCCAGTTCCACCCGCAGGTCGCTGACCCGCAGCACTTCGGCGACGCTCTGCACGACCGCATTCATGGTTGTTTCTCCCCGATCCGCGCACTGGCGCGACCAATGCCTTCGGCCAGGATATTGGTGCCATAGGCGAACACGCCGATCAGCAACGCCGGGGCCAGCACGGCCCAGGGCTGCACCAGCAGGCCGGCCTGGTTCTCGTTGATCATCAGGCCCCAGTCGGCGGCCGGCGGTGCCACCCCGTATCCGAGGAAACCCAGGCCCGAGAGCATGCCCACGGCCCAGGTCAGCATGTTGCCGAAATGCACCAGCAGCGGCGTGAGAATGTTCGGCAGGATCTCCCTGAACAGAATGCGCCAGCGCGAATAGCCCATCATCTGCGCCGCCTCGACGAACTCCTGCCCGGCCACCGCCACCGCGCTGCCGCGCGCCAGGCGGATCACCCCAGGGGTGAAGGCGATGGCCACGGTGAGCACGATCAGCCAAGGCGCACGCCCCAGCATCGACACGATCAGCAGCACCAGGATCAGGTCGGGAAATGCCAGCGAAACATCCGCCGCCCAACTGATCGCCTGGTCCAGGCGTCGCCGCGAAAAACCCGCCAACAGGCCCAGGCTGCCACCGGCCAGCAGCGCGAGGGTCGCAGCCGCCACTGACATCCACAGGACCGACAGCCCACCGCTGAGTAGCCGCGAGAGCAAGTCATGCCCCAGGAAATCATGGCCCAGCGGCGCACCGGCCGCCGGTGGGCCGTACACCGGACCGACCATGGCCGTCGGTGCATGCGGTGCGAGCCAGGGGCCCAGCAGCGCCAATCCGGCTACCAGCAAAGTGATGAGGGCACCACGGCGGATCTGCCGATCGGCATGCCAAGGGGTATCAATCATGGTTCGCCTCCTGGGCAGGTACGCTGCGCGAGCGGCGCCACCAGGGCAGGATGCCCCGGCGGTTGCGCCGGATCATCCGCACCCGGCGCGCGGTGCGCAGCTTGGGGGTCAGCAGCACGGTGAGGAGGTCCGCGAGCAGGTTGATCAGCACCACCGCCAAGGTGATGACCAGGACGATGCCCTGGATCATCGGCAGGTCGCGCATCTGGATCGCCGCATTGAGTGCCGTGCCGATACCGGGATAGCTGAAGATCACCTCGGCCAGCAGCGCACCGCCAACCAAGGTGCGCAGGGTCAGGGCCACGCCCTGGATCGCTGGGGTCAGCGCGTTGGGCAAGGTATGCCGCCAGACGATGCGCCGCTCGGGAATGCCGCGCAGGCGCGCAGCGATCACATAGTCCGACTCCAGCGCTTCGATCATCGCGGCGCGCACCATGCGTGTCAGGTAGGGCAAGGCCGAAAGCCCCAGGGCAATCACCGGCAGCACGAGGTACTGCAGTTGCGCCCACAGTGGCTGCTGCGGATCGAGGATCGACACTGCCGGCAGCCAGCCCATGCCGGGCATGGAGAACAGCAGCACCAGGCCGATGGCCAGGAGAAACCCGGGCGTGGCCTTGAACAGGATCAGCGCCGACAGGCCGAAGCGGTCCAGGCGGCTGTCGCGCCGCAGCGCCAGGGCCACGCCCAGTAGCAGCGCCAGCGGCACCACCAGCGCGAGCACACCGGCCAACAGCGCCAGGGTGTGGCCGAGGCGGCCGAACAACAGGTCGGCCACCGGCACCTGGGAATCCAGCGAAATGCCCAGGTCGCCACCTAGCGCGGCGCCGAGCCAGCGCAGGTACTGCACCAGGATCGGCTGGTCCAGCCCCAGTTGCCGTTGCAGGGTGAGGATGCTTTCCAGTGGCGCGTCCGGGCCGAGGATCACCCGCGCCGGGTCCGAGGGCAACGCCTGGGTGGCAATGAACACCACCAGGCTGATGACCCAGGCGGTGAGCAGGCCGTAGCCCAGGCGGCCGATGAACCACGACAGCCAGGCCGGCGTGCGCGGTGTGCAGTGATGAGGATCAGGCATGGTTCAACCACAACTCGTCGAAGCGCCAGGAGGCGAAGGTGGTCTGCTCCGGAGTGAGCCCGCCGACCTGTGCGCTGGCGGCATCGAGCACATCACTGAAGCCCCAGATCAACAGGCCACCGCGCGCGTGCTGGATCGCCTGGGCCTCGTGGACCAAAGCCCTGCGTCGGGCAAGGTCGGGCTGGGCCAAGGCCTGCCCGAACAGTTCGCTGAAGCGCGGATCGTGGAAGTTGCTGCGGTTGTAGATCGCCTGCGGCGCATCGTTGTGCAGCGCCGAGGCCAGAAAACCGCGCGCTGGCGTCGAGCCTGGCGACAGTTGCCAGTGCTCGCGCTGCGGCCCATTGAACACCGAGCCATCGACCTGGGTGACCTTGACCTGAACCCCCGCCTTCTGCGCCTGCTGCGCGAACACCAAGGCGGCATTCACCCCAGAGCCTGCAGGCGTGGTCAGCTCAAGGCGCAGGTCGCTGTGGCCGGCCTGGCGCAGCAGTGCGCGGGCCTGATCCAGATCGTACGGGCGCTGGGGCAGGTCATGGTTGTAGGTAGGATCGTGCGGCGCATACAGATCGTTGGCCACCCGACCGAAGCCGTTGAGCCCACGGGCCACCAGTTCCTGACGATCGGCGAGCAAGCGCAGAGCCTGGCGCACGCGCACATCCTGCAACGGCGCCTTGGCCAGGTTGAGGTTGAAGCCACTGAACGAGGTGGTGGGCGACACATACAGGCGCAGGCGCGGGTCGGCCTTGAGCAATGCGCTGTGTTCGGCCTGCACGCCACTGGCGACGTCGATCTGCCCGGCGCGCAGCGCGGCGGCGCGCGAGACCTGGTCCTTGAATTCGATGATCTCCAGTTCATCGGTGTAGGGGCGCTCGGGCTTGTAGTAGTTCTCGAAGCGGGTGTAGAGCGAGCGTTGCCCGGGGATGAAGCTCTTGAGCCGATAGGGCCCGGCGCCCACCGGATTGGTGACCGGGTGATAGTCGGTGGGCACGATGCCGCCAAAGCTGATCAGGGTTTCATCCAGCGGGTAGAAGCTCTGGCCGCCCTTGAAACGGATTTCAAGGGTGCGCTCGTCGACCTTGCGCAGGGCATCGCGGTCGATGGCACCGACCAGCCCGGCATAGGGCGAGGCCAGCTTCGGATCGGTCAGGCGCAGGATCGAGAACAGCATGTCGTCGGCGGTGATGCTCTTGCCGTGGTGGAACTCCAGCCCCGGCTTCAGGCGGATGGTCCAGGCACTGGCATCGCGGTTGGGCTCGGCGAACTCGGCCAGGGCCAGGCGCGTGCTGACATCGGGGTTCCATTCCCAGAACTTGGCATAGAGCGCCCAGCCGCGAATGATCCCGCCGCCCACCGGCTTGTGGGCGTCGAGGTTGCCTGCCTGGTCACCGTCGATGATCCCGACCCGCAGGCGACCGCCGCGTACCGGTGTCCCCGGCAGTGCACCACCGACAGCCGCTGGCTGTCCGGCATCGCAACCGCCGAGCAGGCTGCCGCCAAGCAACAGGCCACCACCGACCGCCAGGCTGTTGCCGAGAAAGACCCGGCGGGAAAACTCAGTCATCGCTCAATCCTCATGCCGGTTGCGCCACCGCCGCCTGGCGTGCGGCGCCCAGGCGCGGCACTTCGAAGCCGTGGTCCAGGTCCAGCAACGGGAACAGCAGGTCGGCGACCCGCTGCGCTTCATCGATCAGCGGGAAGCCGGAAAGGATGAAGGCCGATGTGCCGTGCGCCTCGTACTCGCGGATACGCTCGGCGACCTGCTCGGCGCTGCCCACCAGGTACGTGCCGGCCGCTGGGCCAAGAATGTTGAAGCCGAACAGACTCGGGCCGAGCCAGACGTTGGGATGAATCTCCAGCTCCCGCGCGCTCGGCAGGCGCCCGGCACGAATGCTGTCGAGGTTGCGCTGGATGCGTGGGTCGTCACTGACGAAGCTTTCCAGGGTCTGCCCCGGCGGTAGCTGGCGCTCGATGGAGGCCCGCGCGGTGGCCAGCGACGTGCGTTGCAGCAAGCGTTCGGCGTGGGCCCAGGCCTCTTCCTCGGTTTCGCGTACGATCACTTGCAGGCGCGTGCCATAAGTGAGTTCGCGGCCGATCTTCGCCGCTTCGGCGGCGACGCGTCGGAACTTGTCCCCCAATCGTTGCGGGGTATCGGCAAAACTCAGGTAGACGTCGAGCAATTGCACCGAATGGGCCACCCCCGGCGCCGAGGTGCCAGCGCCCCACAGCGGGATGCCCGGTTTCTGCTTGGGTGGATGCCAGCCGCCCAGCGGGTGGCTGGCCGCTGCCGGCGAGCGCGGCGAGAGCTGGACGTAACGCCCTTGGTAGCCTGCCGTTTCGCCTGCATAGAAACCCTGGAACGCGCGCCAGTACTCCAGGCTGAAGTCGTAGCGCTCATCGTGCGGGTAATGCACGCCCAAGGTCGCCAGGCCCGCATCGTTGCCGTTGACCACATTGAACAGCAGTCGGCCATTGGAGAACTGGTCGAAGGTCAGCGCCCACTTGGCCAGCACCGCAGGCGACAGCTCGCCGGGGTGCTGGGCCACGAGGAAACGCAAGCGCTCGGTGGCATCGATCAGCGCGGCCGACACCGCCAGGCTTTCGTTCGGGCTCGAGCCCAGCAGCGCGCCATAGTAGCCAAGGCGGTCGGCCGCCACGGCCAGTTGCTTGAGGTGCTGGAAATCGGTGTTCCAGCGCCCCTGGGGCTCCCAGGGATAGGGGCCGTCGGGGGTGGTGAGGTACCAGAGGATCTTGACCGCCATGGGCGTGCTCCTTGCGAGAAAGTGAACGACTCAGTTGCGACGGTCGATGCCCGGCACCAGGCCCAGCTCGGTGGCGCGCTCGTACAGACCGCTCATCTTCCACTGCTGGGTCAGCACCCCTGGCCCATAGGGGCGCGAGCCACCGAGCGCGTCGGCCAGCAACTGGATCTGCGCGCCCTCCTCCAGCAGCAGGATGAACTCGGCGGTGGCGCGCAGGCCCTGCTTGCCCCATACCGTAGCGCCGCCGTTGGCCTCCAGGATCGCCAGGTTGAAGGGGTTCTCGGCGATCTTGTCGAGGATGAAGTCCACCTCGGCCTGGCGCCGGTCGATGTAGACCGGCAGCTCGCGGGCCAACTGGTAGCGCTGCACCGGCACGTAGTGGAACGGCAAGGTGCGGTGGGTCTGGGCCCAGGCGCCGAGGTAGGGGCTGTGCACATGGGACACGGTGCTGACATCGGCGTGGGTCTGGAACAGCTTGGTGTAGCGGCCCAGCCCGCCCTTGGCCTTGCCGCGCACCACATTGCCGGCGAAGTCGCTGACACTGGCCTGCAGCGGCTGGTGGCGCTTCCACGGCCCGCCATAGTTCACCGATACCAGCAGCTCCTGGCCAGGCACCCGCTCGATAAAGCCGACGGTGCCATTGGCGGTGATGGTGTGGGTTTCACGGAACACGGTGAAGGCCGCTTCGGCCTCGGCCACCACTTGGTCGACGAAGGTGTCCAGGTCGATTTGCTCGTTGATCAGTACGGTCATCTCAGGTCTCCGGTATCAGGCGCGGCGCTGGGCCAGCAATTCATGGGCAGCTTGCAGGGGGCGATGGTCGACCCAGTCGGCGAGGTCGAAGTCGCGTTCGAGGAAGCCATGCAGGTTGAGAAAGGTCTTCTGCACGTCCAGGTAGTCCAGGCGTTGCGTCGAGAGGTCCGGCGCCAGGGTGGTGTGGAAATCGCCGCGGTACGCCTCGGCCACGCCCTGGCTGCCGGCGCGGGTTTCCTCCTCGAGAATGGCGTTGAGCGCATCGCGGTTGCCTGCAGCCCATTGGGCGGCACGCAGGGTCTGGGCGAGAAAGCGCACCACCAGATCGAAGTGATCGTCGAGCAGGCTCTGGTGCACGGTGATCGGCCTTGGCGTGCCGTTGTTGATGCGGTGGCGCGGATCAGGCAGTGCGTCGAGGTCGACACCGACCACCAGGCCCAGGCGCCGCGCGGCATCGGCGGCGGCTGCGCCCTTGACGTACACCGCATCCACCTCGCCGCGGACCAGGTAATCAAGGCCCGACCACAGGCGCTGCAGGCCCAGTTGCGGTGTTTCGGCCCGAGTCTGGTCGAGCAGCGCCACCTCTTTGAGGTGCACGTCGTCCAGGCTCAGGCCGGCCGAGGCCAGGGCCCCCTTGTAGCCGTGCAGGCTCATGGCCCGAGCGATGCTGCCGGGGCGGTTGTCGCCCCAGGCCGGCAGTGCCAGGCGCTTGCCGCGCAGGTCGGCGGCGCTGCGAATGCCCGAGTCGGGGCGTACCAGGATGGTCTGCCATTCCTCGATCCAGGTCAGGCCGATCAGCCGGCTCGGTGCACCGGCAGCACGGGCCGCCAGCGCCGGCAGGTTGCCGCCTTCGCGAAACAGCCCGGGGAGTTGGTGATCATAGTGATGCTGGCCGAGCTGACGGGCCTCCTGCAGGGTTTCCACCGGCAGGCCGTCGGCGGCGAATTCTTCGTTTAGCCAGCCGAGCTTGTAGGCGATACCCGAAGCGGTCGGGACGGGGCAGCGCGTGAACCAGATGCGCTCCAGACGCGTGTCGGCGGCTGGCAGTACAGGGGCAGTGGCGAGGGTCATGGGGTCGCTCCTTGAGGGTCGTGACAGCGCTATTGCAGCGCCCGTGCCAACGGCTGCAGGCCCCGAATCACGGGGCCCACGCCAGGGCTTCGGGGGGACGGGTGCTGGTTGGCGGGCAGGATTGCGGGGTGGCTGCTGCCAGATCAGCAGTGGCCGGGATAGGGGTGTTGCTGGGGCAGCAATCGACGTTGTGAGTAGCGCTGTAAGCCTTGTGCCGCAAGGGTTTCGGCGGTATGGCAAAGAAGTTGCTCTAGGTCTGGCAGAGCGTGGGGCCGCTGTGTGAGCCATCGCGGGACAAGCCCGCTCCCACAGGTACGGCGCCGCTTCCAATGACGCCGGGGTTCCTGTGGGAGCGGGCTTGTCCCGCGATGGGCTGCGCAGCGGCCCCCAGACCCCCATCGAGGAAATCCCATGACAACGCCCACCCATCGCCGCCTCACCAGCGAAACCGAGGCCATCGAAGTCGCCCGCCAGGTCGCCGAGGAAATCGCCGCCATCGCTGCCGACCCACGCAACAACGGCCAACTCCCTCGCCGCCAGGCTGAGCTGCTGTCCAGCAGCGGCCTCACCGCCATCGGCGTGCCTGCGGCACTCGGCGGGCTCGGTGCCTCCGTCGCCACCCTTGTCGAAACCGTGCGCCTGATCTCGGTCGCCGACGGTGGCGTGGGCCAATTGCTGCAGATTCACAACGTCATGCTGCGCGGCGTCGTCAGCGGCTATCCGGATGAAGTACGCGATCGCCTGGTCGCCGACCTGCTGGCTGGAAAGCGCCTGGGCAATGCCCTGGCCGAGGTCGGCGGCAAAAACAAGTTCGCCCTCAAGACCCGCGTCGAGCGCCGCGCGGACGGCAAGCTGGTGCTCAACGGCAGCAAGTTCTACTCCACCGGCGCCTACCTGGCCGAATGGATCTCACTGACCGCCGCCAGCGACGATGGCGGCGTCGGCGTGCTGCTGCAGCGCGATACGCCAGGCCTGACACTGATCGACGATTGGGACGCCTTCGGTCAGCAGAACTCGGTCAGCGGCACCGTCAACTTCGAAGACATCGTCCTCGACGAGCGCTATCTCTCGCGCCGTAACGGGCCGATGAAGCGCACCGGCCTGACCTTCCCGCAGATCCTCCACGCGGCCATCGACACCGGCATCGCCGCCGGCGCCCTGCAGGCGGCCACCGCCTACCTGCGCGAGCATGCCCGGGCCTGGGTTGAAAGCGGCGTCGAACGGGCCAGTGACGAGCCCCATGTGATCCGCCAGATTGGCGAATACGCCGTGGCCCTGCGCGGGGCAGAGTCGGTGCTGCGCGATGCCGCACGGGTGTTCGACGAACACGAGCGCGACCCGGAGAACAAGGCGTTGCAGGACGAACTGATCCTCTCGGTGGCCACCGCCCGCGCCCACGCCGACAGCGCCTCGCTGAAAATCGCCAGCGACCTGTTCTCGTTGCTGGGTGCCAGCGCCAGCCTGAGCAAGTGGAACCTCGATCGCTTCTGGCGCAACGCGCGGGTGCACACCACTCACGATCCGATCCGCTGGCGCCTGCACAACGTCGGCAATTACTACCTCAATGGCGCGGATCCCGGCGAGTACACCGCCATTCTCAATGCCAAGGAGGCCCAGGGCGCGACGCGCCGCTGAATCCGCAGCGGCCACGTCGCGGGGCAAGCCCGTGCCGTGGCCGGCACATCCACTCCCTTCGGACATCTGTATGCCCCACCCTCTGCTGCGCGCCCTGGCCATCTACCGCGAGATGCCCTGGCGCTTTCTTCTGGTCGCCTCGCTCTACATCGCCGGCAACCTCGGCCTGGTATGGCAGCAATGGCTGATCGGCCATGCCGTCAACGACGTCAGCGCCGGTCACGCCGTGGTTCGCCAGGCCGACGGCAGTCTCGACGCCAGTGTCGCCTGGTACTGGCTGTGGCTGTTGCTGGCCATCGCCCTCGGCCGTGGCCTGCTGCAGTACGCGGCTGCCGTACTGTCGCTGGTGCTCAGCCAGGCGCTGCTCACGCGCCTGCGCGAACGTATCCTCGAACAGGTACAGGCCCTGCACCTGGGCTACCACTGGCAGCACGGCATGGGCGAACTGGTGACCCGTACCACCCGCGATGCCGACAAGGTCCGCGATGCGCTGATCACCTTCTGGCGGCAGATCGTCGAAACACCCCTGGTGGTGCTGGCGGTGGTCGGCCTGCTGGCCTGGTACGACCCGCTGCTGGGCCTGGTACCGCTGCTGCTGACCGGTGTCGGCCTGTGGTTGTTCGTGGTACAGACCGAGCGCCTGGTCACCCTCGACCGCGCCGTAGGTGCCGCCTATGACCAGGTCAGCCAGGACCTCGCCGAAGGCATCGGCGGCGTGCGGGTGATCAAGGCCTTCGGCCTGGAACAGACACGCATCGAACGCTTTGCCGCGCAGGTGGCAGTGTTCTCCGGGCATGCTCGTGCCGCCCTCGCCTACGCCGCCTCGCGCATTCCCCTGCCGCAGGCGGTGGTGGCGCTGGGGCACGCCTGGGTGTTGGTCCATGGCGCTCACCTGGTGGCGAACGGGCGACTGGGAATCGGCGAGCTGGTGACCTCGCTGCTGCTGGCCACGACCTTGGTATTTCGCATCGAGGGCATCGGCCGGGTCATGCAGACCTTCGCCGACGCCCGTGCCAGCGCCGAGCGCATCTGGCAACTGCTCGACGAACCGCCAGCGATCGGCAGCGGCCCTCAGGCCTTGCCCCGAGGGCCGTTGGGCCTGAAGTTCGAGAAGGTACGGGTCGGCGCGCCGAACGGCGGACGTGACATCCTGCACGACTGCTCGCTCACCCTGCAGCCCGGCGAAGTGGTCGCGCTGGTGGGCGCCACCGGCACCGGCAAAAGCCTGCTGGCCAGCCTGTTGCCACGCCTGGCCGATGTTCAGGGCGGTGCCGTGCTGATCGGCTCCGAGCACCACGGCTGGCAGGATGTGCGTGGGTTGGACCTGGCAGAACTGCGTCGTCGCGTGCAGGTGCTGCCCCAGGAAAGCTTCCTGTTCTCCGACAGCCTGGCGGCCAACCTGCGACTGGCAGCCCCCCACGCCAGCGACCAGCAACTGCGCGAGGGACTGCGACTGGCTGCGGCAGAGGACATCCTGGAGCGTCTGCCCCATGGCCTGGATACACCGCTGGGCGACCGTGGTGTCACGCTCTCCGGCGGCCAGCGCCAGCGCCTGTGCCTGGCCCGCTCGCTGCTCGGCACCCCGGACATCCTCTGCCTGGACGACGCCACCAGCGCCCTCGATGCCCACGCCGAGCGCCGGGTACTGGACAACATCCGCCGCCTGCGCGGCGATCAGGGCCACGCCCCCACCCTGCTGCTGATCACCAGCCGCCTCTCCACCCTGCTGCTCGCCAACCGCGTGCTGGTGCTGGACAACGGCCGTATCGCCGCCAGCGGCAGCCACGCCGAACTCAGCGCGCACAACGCCCATTACCGCGACCTGCTGGGGATCGAGTATGACTGAGCCACGCAAGACCCCGAGCGACCTCGAGATCGAACAGACCCTCGCCCGCCAGGCCCTGGACCGCGGCATGCTGCACCGCCTGCTGCCGCTGATGCAGCCGATCCGCAGCGCGATCCTGACCGTGATCGGTATCGAGCTGCTGCTGGTGTTCACCGTGTTTTTGCGGCCCTGGTTCGTGCGCGAGCTGCTCGACCGTGGGCTGATCCACGACGGCGACCACTGGCTGCTGGACGAACGCCTGGTGCTGTGGCTGGGCCTGGCCCTGGCGGCCAGCTGGCTGGTGCGTTTCCTGCTCGCGGGGGTGTCGCAGTTCATCGCAGGCTCCGCGGCGATCCGCGTGCTGAACGATCTGCGGGTGAAGGTGTTCAGCCATGTCCAGGCACTGTCGGTGAGCTACTTCGACCAGACCCGCGCCGGGCGCATCATCTCTCGCGCCGACCGTGACGTGGATGCCCTGGAACCGTTGCTGGTACAAGGTCCGCCGGAGCTGCTCGGCGCCCTGCTGCGCTGCGGCCTGGCCTCGGTGATGCTGTGGCGCATCGAGCCAAGCTTCTTCTTCAGCCTGGCAGGTACGGTGCCGCTGCTGGTGCTGGCGACCTGGCGCTTCAAGCGCATCTCCCAGCGCAACTGGGCAAAGGTTGCCGAGCAGCGCAGCCGCTTCACAGCGCACCTGGTCGAGAGCGTCAACGGCGTGCGGCTGATCCAGCAGTGCGGCCAGGAAACGGCCAATGCACAGCGTTACCGGCGCCTGCTGGAGGACTTCAACCAGGCGCTGATCCGCGGGAGTTTGCGCGCGGGCTGGTTCGCCCCCTTCACCGCGCTGCTCAGCACCGCCGGCATGGCCGTGCTGTTGCTGGTCGGCGCCCATGGCCTGGCGCAAGGCACGGTCAGCGTCGGCCAGGTGGCCGAGAGCCTGTTCTATGTGTTCCTGTTCCTCGGCCCGCTGCAGGAGCTATCGGACCTGTTCGAACGCTACGCCACAGGCTCCGCCTCGGCCCAGCGAATCTTTCTGCTGCTCGACACTCGCCCGCAACTGCTCGACCCCGACCGCCCTCGGCCGCTGGGCCGGGCGTGTGGGCAAGTGGATTTCGAGCAGGTCGAATTCGCCTATCACCCCCAGGCCACAAGGCCGGTGATCGACCGCCTGGACCTGCATGTGCCCGCAGGCCAGGTGCTGGCCATCGTCGGCCCCTCCGGGCATGGCAAGAGCACCCTGGTGCAATTGCTGACGCGCTTCTACGACGTGCACGCTGGCGCGGTGAAGCTGGACGGCATCGACCTGCGCCACCTGTCGCAGCACGAGCTGCGGCGCAATGTCGGGGTGGTGCTGCAGGACAACGTACTGTTCAGCGGCAGCATTCTCGATAACCTGCGCCTGGCCGCACCGCAGGCTGATGACGCCCAGCTGATTGCTGCGGCGCGCGAGCTGGGCGCTGACGAGGTGCTGGAGCGCCTGGCGCAGCAATACCACACCGAAGTCGGCGCACTGGGCTCGCACCTGAGCCATGGCCAGCGCCAACTGGTGTGCCTGGTGCGGGCCTACCTGGCGGACCCAGCAGTACTGGTGCTGGACGAAGCCACTTCGGCGGTGGATGTACATACCGAGCGGCGCATCCAGCGGGCGCTACGACGCCTGTGCGAAGGGCGCACGGCGATCGTCATCGCCCACCGCCTCGCAACCATCCGCGATGCCGACCGGATTGCCGTGGTGCGCCATGGACGGGTTGTGGAGCAGGGATCGCACGGGCAGTTGCTGGCCCTGGATGGCGCTTATACAGCGCTGCATGACGCCTACATGCGCAGCGCCGCAGCGCTCGAAACAACCTCGCAACCCTGAAGTCGCACGTGCAGGACCCTCGGGGGATGGCAACGGCGCACCGCAGCGCCCTGCTGCTCCCCCAGCAACCATTGCTGGCGGGGTGTTGCCACAGACGCACCCCGCTCTCCTCGCATGGCCCGAGCCCGCGCCCCACGGGGTGCGCCGCGGCAATGGCACAGCCGTTGCACCCTTGCATCCATTCGCTCATTGCTCACAGGAGCCCCCATGTCCACCGAATTCTTCTGGCGCCTGCCGCTGGGCACCGACGGCCCGCAGTTGTCCACCGACCGCCACAACCGTGGCGCCCCCCGGCACCGCCCCGGCAACATCGCGCCTGGGCGCCTGCCCAGTGGCGAGGCCGACGGTTTCAGCTACATCGACTATATCGCCCAGGTGGCAAAGGCCGCCGAACTGGCCGGTTTTGAAGGGGCGCTGCTGCCCACGGGGCCGGAGCCGTGGATCGCGGCGGCGGCATTGGCGCGCGAGACCCGACGCATTCGTTTCCTGATCGCCTTCCAGGCCACCTGGACCCTGCCCGCCTACGCTGCGCAACAGGCTGCGATCCTGCAGAACCTCAGCGGTGGGCGGCTGGACTGGAACATCATCACCGGCGCCAATCCCGCCAGCCAGCGCGCCAATGGCGACTTCCTCGAGCACGACCTGCGCTACAAGCGCACTGGCGAATTCCTCGACGTGATCCAGGGCCTGTGGTCCAACGACAGCTTCTCCTACCAGGGTGACATCTACCGCCTGGAGCACGGCAGCCTGCCGCCGGGCCTGCAGCATGAGCGCAAGCCGGGGGTGTATTTCTCCGGGTTCTCCGACGCGGCACTGGAGGTCGCCGCGCGTCACGCCGACGTGTACCTGAACTGGGCGGAGCCGATCGACAAGCTCAAACCGCACCTTGAGCGGGTTCGCGAACTGGCCGACAAGCAAGGGCGCAGTGTGCGCTTCGGCCTGCGTGTCGACCTGTTCGCCCGCGAGACCGAAGACCAGGCCTGGCGCGAGCTGCGCCAGCAGTTCGAGCGCCTGGAGGGCAACGCCAGCAGCACGGCGAAACGCTTCATCACCGGCTCCGATTCTGTCGGCGGCGCACGCCAGGCCGCTTATCACCAGCACCTGGAAGGCTTCGACGAGTTGATCCTGGCCCGCAACCTCTGGGCCGGTTTCGCCAAGGCCAAGCCCGGCCCGACCGTAGGCCTGGTCGGCAGCCACCAGAACATTGCAGAACGCCTGGCCGAATACCGCGATGCCGGTTTCTCCACCTTCATCCTGGCCGCCAACCCGCACCTTGAAGAGGCGCTGCGCATCGGCCAGGAAGTGCTGCCGCTGGTGCAGCAACCGGCCGCCACCCCTTTCAAGGCCCGCGCCTGAATCCTTGCAGAGACCCCACCATGAGCCACCCCCTCGACACCCTCTGGTACACCCGCTGTCCGGTTCCCACCGGGCTTGGCATCGCCGTCCAGCAAGGCTGGCTGCAGGCCGACCTGTCTGCCCTCGGCACCCAGGTCCAGTCGCTGCGCGAAGCCGACGACCAGGCCGTGCGCGAATCGCACTTCGACCACAGCCTGCGCAACTCGGTGCGCCATGGCGGCAGCATCCCGGCGATCTGGGCCCGCGCCCAAGGCCGCGAAACCCGCGTGATCGGCCTGTCGTGGGCAGACGAGGCGCAGTTGATCCTGAGCCTTCCGGGCAGTGGCATCCGCACGGTCAAGGACCTTGCCGGGCGGCGCTTCGGCCTGCCCGACTGGGCCGCGGCACAGATCGACTTCACCCGCGCCCAGGCCCTGCGCGGGCTGGAAAACGCCTTGCGCCTCGAGGGCCTGCAGGTGGGGGATGTGCAGTTGGTCAACTACCGCTACGACGGCACCTTCAGCGACCGCCCGGTGCGTAACGTGGCCGGCACGCCGGTCTCCACCACCCAGACGGCCGGACGCAATCTGGAGTTGGCCGGGCTGCTGCGTGGCGAGGTCGACGCGATCTTCCTCAAGGGTGCCAGCGCCGTGCAGTTGGCCCATGCCTTTGGCCTGCACACGGTGATCGACACCGGTGCCCATCCCGACCCGCTGGTGCGCAGCAACAACGGCACCCCGCGCACCCTGGCGGTGGACAGCCACCTGCTCGCCCAGCATCCGCAGGTCGCCCGCACGATCCTCGCCGCCGTGTTGCGCGCCGAAGACTGGGCCCAGCGACACCCTGACGAAACCCGCCGCTACCTGGCCCGCGAAACCAACAGCAGCGAGTACTGGGTCAGCGTCGCCTACGGCAACGATGCCCACCTGCGCCTGCGTACAGCCCTGGACGAGCAGGCCCTCGCCGCTTTGCAGGACTTCGTCCACTTCCTCAAGCGCTGGCGCTTCATCCCCGCCAGTTTCACGGTCAGCGACTGGATCGACCGCGGCCCACTGGACGCGTTGCTGACCAACACCCCTGCCATGGAAAGGACCTCCGTCGCCCTATGAGCAAGCCACTGGAAACCCTCTGGTACACCCACAGCCCGGTGCCCACCGGGCTCGGCATCGCCGTGCAGTCCGGACGCCTGGCCCAGGCGTTTCAACCGTTCGGCACCAATATCCAATCACTGCGCGAGTCCAGCGAACGGGAGGTGCGCGAAGCCCACTACGACCATCACCTGCAGAACTCGGTGCGCCACGGCGGTAGCATCCCGGCGATCTGGGCCTATGCAAGCGGCGTCCAGACCCGGGTGCTGGGGCTGTCGTGGATTGACGAGGTCCAGCTGATTCTCACCACTGAAGAAAGCAGTGTGCGCACGATCCGCGACCTGAAGAATCGCCGCTTCGGCCTGCCGAAATGGGCCAACGTGCAGATCGACTTCACCCGCGCCCAGGCCCTGCGCGGCCTGGAAAACGCACTCAAGCTCGAAGGCCTGTCGGTGGCCGATGTCGAGCTGGTCGACTATCCCTACGGCGGCACCTACAGCGACGACCCCAAACACCACCTGCACGGCTCCGCCGTCAGCCTGGGCACCAGCCGCTTCAGTCGGCGCAACAACGAACTGATCGGCCTGCTGCGCGGCGATATCGACGCAATCTTCCTCAAGGGTGCGCACGCGGTCAGCCTGGCCCACGAGTTCGGCCTGCGCGTGGTGGTCGATACTGGCAGCCATCCCGATCCGCTGATTCGCAGCAACAACGGCACGGCGCGGACCCTGACGGTCGATACGCACTTGCTGCACGAGCATTTCGACGCCAGCGTGACCTTGGTCGATACCGTGCTGCGCACCGAGCAATGGGCCTGGGCCAACCCCGAGGAGACCCGGCGTTTTCTGGCCCGTGAGCTGAACACCAGCGAGTACTGGGTGGCAGCCGCCTATGGCGAGGATGCCCACCGGCGATTGCGCACCACCCTGGACAATCGCTCGATTGAGGCGCTGCAGGACTTCACCGAATTCCTCCACCGCTGGGGGTTCATCCCGCAGCGCTTCGACGTGCGCGAGTGGATCGATTTCAGTGTGCTGGAGAAGGTCATCGGCTCGACGTCGCGGCTGGCGGTCTGAGCGTAGGTCCACATAGGGCGTAACGGCCCTCAGCACTGGGGGCTGTGCCTGTCTTGCTCAGAATCTAAAAGCCAGCCCAATCTCTGTGGGAGCGGGCTTGCCCGCGAAAAAGACACCGCGCTGCCTGGCACGGGCTACGCCCGTGTTCGCGGGACAAGTCGCAGCGGCGAACCGCCGCTCCCACAGGGGATTGGGCTGACCTTTAGATTTTGAACAAGACAGTTGCTCCTACAAGGACCACGCCAACCTGCTGCCCAAGCAACATCTCCCCGCCCCATTGCTGCCCCAGCAGCACTCCGCAAACAGCCCCTTGCTGCCCCGCCCGCAACCGCGCCGAAAAGCGTTCTTTGAATCAAAGAAAATCAATATAAAACAATTGCTTACAGATACTGGCACAGTCCCTGCTCTACCCCTCCCCAACAACACTTGAAACACGGGGAGAACCACATGCACCAGCTCAATCCTCTGGCCCGCCAGATAGGCCTGGCCCTGCTGCTGGCCGGTGCCGGCAACCAGGCCTACGCCGCCACCGAAACCAGCGAAGAAAAGAAAACCGAACCTGCCCTCGAAACCGTCACCGTCACTGCCCAGCACCGCGAACAGACGCTGCAGGAAGTGCCCGTCGCGGTCTCGGCGATCAAGGGCACCCAGCTCACCGCCGACGGCGTTCGCTCGATGGGCGACATCACCACCTTCGTGCCCAACGCCTCGGCCAAGAACCCGGATGGCGACGGCCGCCCACGCTGGTACATCCGTGGCCTGGGCACCGGCGACACCGGTGCGGCGACGGTCTACCCGGTGGGCATCTATGCCGACGACGTCTACCTCAACGCGCCCATTGCTGGCGGCGGGCCGCTGTTCGACCTGGAACGCATCGAGATCCTGCGCGGGCCACAGGGCACGCTGTACGGCAAGAACACCACGGCCGGCGCCGTGAACGTCATTTCCAAGAAGCCGACCTTCGACACCGACGGCTACGGCACCGTCGGTTTCGGCAGCAAGAACGAACGCATCCTCAACGGTGCACTGGGCGGCACCCTGGTGGATGAAAAGCTCGCCGGCCGGGTGTCGCTGTATTCCGAGGAGCGCGACGGCTTCCAGAAGAACGACTTCGATGGCAATACCTATGGCGATGTGAACAAGAAGGCCATACGCCTGCAGTTCCTCGCCCAGCTCAACCCCGATCTGGATGCCCTGCTGAAGCTGCACAGTCGCCAGTTCAAGGGCGATGGCAGCAACGGCTCGCTGCCAGTGGGCCGTTACTACAATGTCGGCTACCAGCGCCCCAATGGCCGCGACATTTCTCTCAACGTCAACGAGGACTATCGCCTCGACCACGATGGCGCCTCGCTGACCTTCAACTGGTACCTGGGCGACTACACCCTGACCTCGATCAGCGCCTACGACTACATCCGCAACCGCTCCACCACCGACGCCGACTACACCCCCTATGAAGTCAACGGCGCCTCGATCACCGACAACGCCTATCGCCAGTGGTCGCAGGAGCTGCGCCTGGCCTCGCCGCAGGACCGTCCCCTGCACTGGCTGGCCGGCGCGCATTATTTCCACGAGAACCTCGACAGCTCGGCCCAGCGTATCGTCACGCCTGGCCCGACGCCCAACGGCACCGGTTCCAACCAGGTCGGCAGCACCGCCTATCGCAACCAGGACTTCGACCACCGCACCGACAGCTATGCGCTGTTCGGCAACGTCACCTATGACTTCACCGATGCCTTCAGCCTGACCGGCGGCCTGCGCTGGACCCAGGAGAAAAAGGATATCGACCTGGACCTGGTGCAACTGACTCGCGCCACCGCCAATGGCCCGCTGATCCCCATCGCCGGCGCTGGCAGCAATGGCAATCGCCAGCAGGACAAGACCTGGGAAGCCTGGACCTACGACCTCACGCCCGAGTACCGCATCAACGACAACCTGCGGGTGTTCTTCCGCTATGCCCATGGCTTCCGTTCTGGTGGCTTCAACACTGGGCTGTCGACGAGCCTGGCGCAGTTGACCACGGTGGATCCGGAGGAGCTCGACGCATACGAGCTGGGCCTGAAATCCGAGTGGTTCGACCGGCGCCTGACGGTCAACGCCAACGTCTTTTACTACGACTACTCGGATATCCAGGTGAACCTGCTGACGGTCAACAACGGCGTGCTGACCACCGCTTTGACCAACGGCGCCAAGGGCAAGGTCAAGGGTGCGGAGCTGGAGATCGAGGGCCAGCCCACCGAACGCCTGCACCTGCGCGCAGCGCTGTCGTTCCTGGACACCGAGTACACCGACTTCAAGAACGTCAACCCCTCCACCGGCGCGGTGACCGCCGACTACAGCGGCAACAGCTTCGTGCGTTCGCCACGCAACGTGGTCTCGCTGGGCGCCGACTACACCCTGCCCCTGGATGTGCCGGGGCGTGTGGTGGCCGGTGGCGACGTGAGCTTTCGCGACAAGGAATATTTCCTGGCCGACCGCCAGAGCAGCGGCGCCGACGAAACCCTCAGCCAGCCCCACTACACCCTGGCCAACGCGCGCCTGAGCTGGTTCAGCGCCGACGACAAGCTCAGCGTCACCGGCTTCGTCAACAACCTCACCGACCGCCGCTACCAGGTGCACGGCCGGCCCAACGGCACCGCCGGGCAGTACGTGATCACCTACGGCGATCCGCGCACCGTTGGCTTGAGTGTCACCAGCCGGTTCTGAGTCGCCCTGTCAGGCCCTATCGCGGGGCAAGCCCGCTCCCACAAGGACGCAACGGTCGTTGTGGGGGCAGGCCTGCTCCGGGACAGGGCCGGCCCACTCAACACACCTTCCAGCAGGAACCCCAGATGCCCCACCACACCCCCTTGGCACGCGCCATCGCCGTGGCCATCGCCGGCCTCGCCGTGCCCGCTTTCGCTGCCGAACCCAACGACCGACTCGACACCGTGGTCGTGGTCGGCACCCATAGAAGCGATGTGACCGCCCTGCAAAGCGCCGCCCCGGTCGACGTGCTCAGCGGCGAGAAACTGCGCGAGACCGGCGCCAGCGACCTGTCTGGCGCGCTGACCGCGTTGTCGCCGTCGTTCAGCTTCCCGCAATCGCCACAGGGTGCCTTCGCCGGCTCCATCGCCCAAGGCGCCTCGCTGCGCGGGCTGGCCTCCGACCAGGTGCTGGTGCTGGTCAACGGCAAACGCCGCCATACCAGCGCCAACGTCACCCGCCAGGGCCTGGTCAATGGCCGTGGCGCCGCCGCCGTGGACCTGAGCCTGATCCCGCTGAGCGCTATCGAGCGGGTCGAGATCCTGCGCGATGGCGCCGCCGCCCAGTACGGCTCGGACGCCATCGCCGGGGTGATCAACATCGTGCTCAAGGAACGCGACGACGGCGGCAACATCGGCTATCGCTTCGGCGGTTACGACAAGGGCGACGGCCTGCAGCGCAAGCTCAGCGGCTGGAAAGGCTTTGCCCTGCCCAACGATGGTTTCCTCACCCTGGCCTTCGATGCCGGCAGCCAGGACCCGGCCAGCGACACCCGCGATGACAACCGGATCTTCTACCCCGGCGACACCAGCATCAACACCCCGCGCGAGCAGAACAACCGCTACCGTAACTGGCGTTGGGGCTCAGGCAATGTGTCCGATCAGTATAATTTCACGGCCAACGCCGAGACCGGCCTCGGCGCCGGGTTGACGGCCTACGGTTTTGCCAGCTACGCGCACAAGAACACCGATGCCGAGGGCTTCTTCGACCCGCCCACCACCCTGCGCAACAACTACGGCAGCACAGCCCTGGCCCGCTACCCCGATGGTCGCCTGCCGATCACTCGCTACGGCCTGGAGGACTACGCGGCCACCGGTGGCCTGCGCTTCGAAGACGCCACCCTGGGCAACTTCGACCTGGCCTTGAACTACGGCAACAACCGCCTCGACTCCACCGACCGCGACGCCATCAACCCCAGCTGGGGCGCGGCCAGCCCGTCGACCATCTATACCGGCCGACGTGAAGCCGACCAGACCAACCTGACCCTGGACTGGACCCGCGATTTCGCAACGGACCTGCTGTTCAAGCCGCTGACGGTCTCTGCAGGCCTGGCCTGGCGCAAGGAGAACTACGAGCTCACTGCAGGCGACGCCGCCGGCTGGTCCAACGGCCCGCTGTTCAACACCCTCGACCCGATCACCGGCCGCCGCCTGCCGGGCTACTACTCGGGGATCACCCAGGTCGATGCCGCTTCGCTGGATCGTCGGGTGATCGGCGCCTACTTCGACCTCGAAGGGCAGATCACCGAGAAATTCCAGGCCGGACTGGCCGTGCGCAGCGAGCATTATTCGGACTTCGGTGACACCACCAACGGCAAGCTGTCGTTACGCTATGATTTCACGCCGCAGATCGCCGCGCGGGCCAGCGCCAGCACCGGTTATCGAGCACCGTCCCTGGTGCAGAGCGGGCTGTCGTCGTTCAGCGTACAAGTCGTCGAACAGCCGCCTGGCAGCGGCAACTGGGTCGAGGTGCAGCAACGCACCCTGCGTGCCGACAGCCCCGAGGCACAGCTGCTCGGGGGCAAGGCGCTCAAGCCCGAGGAGTCGACCAACTTCTCCGTGGGGCTGGTCTGGCGCCCGCTGCCCAACGCCTCGCTGACCCTCGATGCCTACCGCATCGACATCGACAACCGCATCACCCTGTCGGACCAGTTGCCGGCCTCGGTGGTCTCGCCGATCTTCGCCGGTACGCCCTACGCCAATATCCAGAGCGCTGCGTTCTACAGCAACATCGCCGACACCCGCACCGATGGCATCGAGCTGGCCGGGCACTACGACCTGGACCTGGGTGCCTGGGGCCGGGTCAACCTCAACGGTGGCTATGCGCGCAATAACACCCGCATCACCGGCCTGGACAGTGTCGGCGGCATTCCCGGCAACCAGATCATCGGTCGCAACACCCAGGGCCTGATCGAAGACGGCACGCCCAAGGACAAGCTGACCCTGAGCGCCAACTGGCTGTACGACGGCTGGAGCATCACCCTGGCCCAGCGTCGCTATGGTGAATGGAAGAGCCTGAACGCCAGCAACCCGACGCTGGACCAGACGTTCAGCCCGCAGTGGGTGACCGACCTGGACGTGTCGTACCGCCTTGACCTGGGGCTGACCCTGTCGGTCGGTGCGATCAATCTGTTCGACAGCCACCCGGACAAGCTCGAAGGCGCGCAGCTGTACGGTGTGCCGAAGTATTCGATCACCAGCCCCGAGGGCGCACAGGGGGCGTTCTACTACACCAGCCTGAGTTACGACTTCTGAATCGGCGCGCGCCCCGCTGCTGATCGACTGCTGCCCCAGCAGCAGCGTACTGCTGCGCCATCATCAGCGCCCATGGCCGAGCCCCGAAAACACGGGGCTCGGCACACTGGCACAGGTCTTGCGATATCCCCGTATCACCGATCACTCAAGGCCTTCCATGCGCGCCCTGCTCGTTCCTCTCTCCTGGTTGATCTCGCCCCTGGCCCTGCTCGCGTTGTGGGCTTCTGTGGCCGCTGCCGGGCTGTTTCCGGCCAACCTGCTGGTATCGCCGCTGGAGGTCTGGCGCAGCTTCCAGGAGCTGCTGGTCACCGGCGAGCTGCAGGAGCACCTGGCCGGCAGCCTCTCGCGGCTGGGGCTTGGCTTTGCCTTCGGCGCTCTGTCGGGCCTGGCCCTGGGTACGGCCATGGCCCTGTCGAAAACCGTCGAGGCCTATTGCGCACCGCTGTTCCATACCCTGCGCCAGGTCCCCAGCATCGCCTTGATCCCGATGTTCGTGTTGCTGTTCGGTATCGACGAGACCTTCAAGATCGTCATCGTCGCCAAGACCGCGTTCTTCCCCGTGGCCCTGGCCACCGGCGACGGTATCCGTGCCATCCCGCGCAGCCATTTCGAGGTGGCGGCGGTCTATCGCCTGGGTTGGCCGACCCTGGTCGCACGCATCGCCCTGCCCGCCGCCGTACCGGCCATCGTCACCGGCGTACGGGTGGCGCTGACCCGCGCATGGGTGGTGCTGGTGGCCTGCGAACTGCTCGCCGCCGACAGCGGCCTGGGGCAGATGATCGAAATGGGGCGCCAGATGTTGCGCATCGATGTGGTGATGGTCGGCGTGGTGATCACCGGGGTGATCGGTTTCACCCTGGACTGTTCGCTGCGACGTGTGGAGCGGCACCTGTCCGCCTGGCAGCGCAGTTGAGGAGTGAATGATGACTGTCCGACACTTGCGTGGCCTGTTGCTGCCGCTGCTGCTGCTCGCGGCCTGGGAGTATGCCTCGCGCCAGGATGCAGCCGGCGCCTATGCCTTCGTGTCCTTGTCCAAGGTCGGCTCGGCACTGCTCGAGCTGCTTGGCAACGGCGAGCTGCCGGTCAACCTGCTGGCGAGCCTGGCGCGCACCAGCAGCGGCCTCGCCCTGGGCATGCTGGCCGGCATCGCCCTCGGCGCACTGATGGCCTTGTCGCCGCTGGCCAACCGCCTGACCGCACCGCTGTTCCACGCCCTGCGCCAGGTCCCGATGCTCGGCTGGATTCCGCTGATCGCCCTGTGGTTCGGCAATGGCGAGCCGGCCAAGTTGCTGATCGTGAGTGTGGCGGCGTTCTATCCGATGGTGCTCAACACCTACGAAGGCCTGCGCCAGGTCGACATCCGCCAGCGTGAGGTCGGTCAGGTGCTGATGCTCGATCGCTGGCAGCAACTGCGCCTGATCCTGCTGCCCGGTGCCTTGCCGAGCATCGCCACCGGCGTGCTGCAGGCCCTGGCCTTCGCCTGGGTCACGGCCGTTGGCAGCGAGCTGTTCCTCGCCTCTGGCGCCGGCCTTGGCAACCTGATGATGAACGCCGAAGCCGGCGCACGGATGGAAGTGATCATCGTCTGTGTACTGTGCATCGGCCTGTGCGGCTACCTGATGACCTGGCTGTGCACCCGTTTCTGCCGGCGCCTGCTGCGCTGGCGCACCACTGATTGAAGGCCGCGACCATGAATGCCATCGCCCATCCCCACCCGCCTGCCGTGCAGGCCGGCGCCCTGCAGATCCGCCGCCTGAGCAAGGCCTATCGGCTCAAGGGCCAGACCCTGCCGGTGCTGCAGGACATCGACCTGGACATTCGTCCCGGCGAGTTCATCAGCATCCTCGGTGCCAGCGGCTGCGGCAAATCGACCCTGCTGCGGCTGATCGTCGGCCTGGACACCGATCACCAGGGCACGATCGTGCTCGACGGCCAACCGGTACGCGGCCCGGGCCTTGAGCGCGGCATCGTGTTCCAGGACCACCGCCTGTTCCCCTGGATGACCCTGCAGCAAAACATCGCCCTGGCCCTGAAGAACCACGCGCTGCCTGCCGAGGAAAAGCAGCGCCTGGTCGCCGAGCATATCGAGCTGGTTGGCCTGCGCGGCTTCGAACACGCCTATCCACACCAGTTGTCTGGCGGCATGGCCCAGCGTGCGGCGATTGCCCGGGCGTTGGTGAACAAGCCCAAGGTGCTGCTGCTCGACGAACCCCTGGGCGCGCTCGATGCCTTGACCCGGGTACGCCTGCAGCAGGAGCTGCAGCGCATCCGCGAGCGCGAACGCTGCACCGTGGTGATGGTCACCCATGACATCGAAGAAGCGCTGTACCTGGGTGACCGAGTGATCGTGATGGATGCCCACCCGGGGCGCATTCGCGAAGACCTGCCTATCGACCTGGCACATCCACGCGAGCGCACCCATCCCGCCCTTCAGATCCTTAAACAGCGCCTGCTCGAGCAGCTCATGGCGCATTGAACCTTTAGCCTTTAACCCACGGATGCGCGTCCAGCATGCTCAGGGTGAACGCCAGGACCAACTCGTGCTCGGCAGCACTGCGCTCCTCGGCCAACGCCTCGATATTTTCCAGCACACTCTGCTCTGGCGCGGACTCGACCTCGGCCATCAGTGTTTCGAGGCGATCATGGTAGGGCTGGTTGAGCGTTTCGAATGCCTCGGGCTGCGTGTTGCGCAGATAGTCCTGCCAGAAGCTGCGCTGTACCAACGATGCGGCAATGCGGGCATCCGTTTCCGCCTGCAGGATCGCCGTGCTCGCCGCACGCAGTTGCGTGTCCCCTACATCCGAGAACATCCGGTGGTACATGTAGCGTGACTGGGCCGGCAGCCCGAGCGGCCTGACCAGCCCGGCCCGGTATGCGAGATGCACCTCTACCTCATCGAGCAAACCATAGGGGTTGGTGGCACGCGTCTGTTGAATGTGCTGGGCGGCGATTCTGTCGACCTCGTCCAGCCGATACAGCTCGCGGCCCAATTGCGTCAATGCGGGGCCGACCGCAGCGGGGGCCAGCCCGGCAGTGCGTGTGGCGACCAGGGCGCGGACTTCCAGCAGGCTGAGAATCAGCAGCATCTGGTCCGAGCAGGTTCGTGGCCCGGCAGCCTGCTGGAAGATCGCCTCGCGAACCTCGCTGTTCTGTACGCAGGCGTCGATCACCTGCCAGACCCTGCGCCGCAGGTCCAATCCCTGCAGTGCGTAGTCACGGGAACGGCCAAGATCATGAAGAAAGCGCATCAGGTCACTGCTGCCCGGTTCATGCACCAGTCCAGTCCATTGGCGCTCTCGCACCGTTCTCTCCACATCGGTGGAGCCTGCCAGCCAGAGTTCGAGCGACTCCTGCCCTCCCGGGACATGTCGGCGCAGGGGCAAGGCCACCGCAGCATCCTCTCCCATCGTGGTACGCAGTGCGGCCTGCGTGGCTTCCGGCAACGGATTGTCATGCAGGCTCAGGCCTGCCAGGCGACGACGCGAACGGGCAAGGGACGGGCTCATGTCGTTGATATTGTTGTCGCGCAGGTCGATATCCTCGAGCTGCGGATGCATGTACACCTCGACAGGCAGCTCGGCCAGACCAGTACCACGCAATGACAGACGCTGCAGGTTCTCCAGGGGGCCAAGCGGCGGCAGTCGACCGATGGGATTGTGAGCAAGGTCCAGGGTACGCAGCTGCGTCAACACGCTCAGCCTGGCCATGCCGGCTTCGTCGATGACGATCTGGTTGCCGGCCAGGCGCAGTTCGGTGAGCTGCGTCAGCACCTGCAGCCCGTCAGGAATACTGTCGATCAGGTTGTCACGCAGATCGAGGCTGCGCAGGTTGGCAAAGCGCGAGAGAAAATCTGCGCCGATTGCCTGCAGGTTCAAGCGGCGCAACGTCAGTTGGGTGACATGCTCGAACATCACGCCCTCGGGGAGTATGGGCAGGCTGTCGAGCCGTTCGCTGTCGATGATCAGCCGGTATTGGCCATCCTGCTCGGCACGCTTGCGCCGCCAGCAATGGCGGATGCGCCGGGCTACCAGGCGACGCCGCTCGAGCATGGGCACCCGGGTTGCCTCGCGACGCCAGGTGCCCAGGCTTTGGTTGAGGCGAGTCATTAGCTGTTGCAGGTTGCGCAGGTGATCCCACAGGCCATCGCCGCGTTGACGCACAGTCTCCAGGTAGGCTTCCACCTCGACGTCCGACAGGGTCGGAAAGACTTGCTGGTAGCCCCGCAGCAGCGCAAGACGTGACCCTTCGGGCCGGCCGCTCAACGGGTAACCGATGCGTCCGTCGCCCAAACGTTGTGGAGGGCGCAGCCCTGTACCGATGGGCGCCATGCCAATGAGGCGGGCCGCTTGCTCGCGCTGGGCAAAGGCGCGCTCGGCCAGGGCACTGGCCAGGTGCCGGGCAGAACTGCCCGCCTCGCCCAACTGCAGGCGTTGCGGGGCATCCAGATGCCACAGCAGGGCCTGGAACAGATCGTCCGTGGCGTAGGCACCCGGCATGGGCGTCCCTTGCGCATCGACTGCCAGATAGCCTTTCGCGGTCTTGATCATTCGACGCGTCTGGCTGGCAAGCGAATCGCCTACCTGTGCCAGCACCTGGCCGTCGAACTGTCCGTCACGCACCTCGATACGTACAGAGCTGTCCCAGGGCGACCAGGCCTGCAACAGTCCCAACGCCAGTTGTTCGGTATCCTGAACCACCGCGGCGGCCTGCTCGAAACCTGCACAGGCCCGATCAAGACGGGCGTCACGCAACTGCCATCGCGCACGCTCGGCCAACCCCAGTGGCACCCGCCCTTGCTCCAGCAGTTGCTGGAGCTGGTCAGCATTGGCCTGGTCGAGCAGCTCCTGCCCGGCACGCGTCGTGAGGGAGGGAAAATCACGGTGCAAGGGCTGCGCTGACGGGACGGGTGTAGCCTGCTGCTCCTGGACGTGAGCTTCGAAGGCGGCGCCACGCAATTTGGGGAAGCTGGCGTGCAGCTGATAACGCTGCGCCGCATCGTACAGGCGCGCTGGCGCAGGTGCATTTTCAAGGTGCAGGCGCCGTAGCTGCGCTTCGTCCATGCCAATGCTGCGCAGCAGCGGGCCGGCCATATCGTCACTCACCTGACGCAACCCTCTGCCCAGGCGGCGTATCAGCATGCCTTCCCCCTGCCATTGTCGGGCAGACTCCAGGGCATGACGCACGCCACCGGCGCCGTTGTCCTCAAGCGCGATGGTCGGCGCTTCGGGCCGGTTCGGATGCGCCACTGCGGCGACATCCGGGTCGTCGCCCAACCGGTAGGTCATCTCCTCGACCCCTTGATACGCGTGTCCGTCGTGGATCGCACGCTCACCGGGCGCCAGCGCCAACTCTTGCGTGGCATAACCCGGAAGATCGGCACGCGCCAGGCGCAGTTCACCATCGGCACACTGTATGGGTGCCAACTCGTCGACCTGCGCGACGCGCTCAAGCACCTTGCTGGCGCCGACCGTGAGGCCGAGCATCGCAACGTTCTGCGCCACGGCCACCAGATGGCCAAGCGCAGCCTCGCGATCACCGAGCTCCCAGTCACGGTAGCCCTCATACACTTCTTCGGTCAGCTGCTCAGCGGTGATCGCCAGCAGTGGCAAGCCAAGTTCTGGAACGAAGAAGCTGGCAATGCCCAGAATGTCGAGACCCAGGCCCTTGAGCCAGTGCAGGCGACGATCACGCTCAGCGCTGTCGACCAGGCTGGTCGGCACGGCCAGCACCTTTGCATCGTCCAGCAGGGTATCGACCTGCACCTGGCGCAGGTGGGCGAACAGCGCGCCGCCGACAGACTGCCACCGACCATCCAGCTCGATGGTATCCTGCGGGCCGCCTTCGGCCAGCAACCGTTTCAGCACCTGAGCAAAATGCACGCGGTCCTTTACGCTGACGAAGCGCTGGAAGAACGACCAGTAATCAGCCTTACGAAAACGCTTGCCCAACGCTTTGAACAGCTCGGACCAGGAGCGGTGGACACTCAGTACGCCCTGCGGATCGTCCGGTATCCAGGCAATCAACTGCGCAAGCTGAGCATCTGCGCCCTCTTTTGCGGGCATCTGGAACACCACCACCCCCTGGATCTTGCGGCCAAGCAGGCGCATGTCCAGTGCCGTCAACGTGGCTGACTGGGGCGTCGCAGCGCAGACCTTTTGCAGCTCCGCCAGCATGTGCTCGTCGATATCGCCCTTGAGCCGCGCCAGCCATGCTGCAGCCTCCAGCCCCTCTCGCCAGCCCCGCTCGAGCAAGGCTTCATTGTTTCGGCGTACGGCATCGTTGCCAAACAGCACGCCCTTGAGATGCTGCTGGTAAAGCCCCCCCAGATCCAGGGAGCGACACAGGCCCGCAAAGGCCCGGGGCTGTAGGGCAAGCCTGTTGCCTTGCGCATCGACCACTGCCGACGCTGCCTGCCAGGCGACCTTCGATGTTTCGGCACGATCGAAATTATGCAGTGCCGAGGCCAGCAGACTGTTTTCGAAACTGCGAGTGACGATGCCATCCGGGACCCAGCCGACGCCTGACGGGAAGCGGATCTGGACTTCGCGCCGCAGCATGCTGCGACGCACATCCAACGAGGGTTGCACCCGTTTGTCCAACGCTTCGCTGAGCAAGGGCGCGGCGAATTCGTCCAGCGGCTGGATCTGCCCAAGCAGGGCGCGCACCGCATGCTGCGTACGTTGCTGGGCGCGCAATGCCCGGTGCAGTCCATCCAGTTGTTCGGGCTTGGCTGCGCTCAACCAATCGGGCAGACGGCTGGCGATCAGTGTATCGATCGTTTCATCGGGAAGGGGTCGGGTCGACATGATACTGCTCCATCGCATTGAAAACGCGCATGAAGCCAGCGAGTGCAGACGCGTACGTGGTAGCTATGTCTCAAGTGCCGGGCAAACGCAGGTCCACCCCCATGGCCTGGGCGAAGGTTTTCACCAGTGGGCTGCGTGGGGTGTTGTGCCGCAGGATCAGGCAGAACGGTGTATGAAAACGCACCATCTCTGGATGGATCGCACGCAAGCGGCCCTGGCTGACCAGCGATTGCGCAAAGTGACAGGGCAGAAAACCGATGAAGTTGCCCGTGAGCAGCAGCATGGCCACCGCCTCGACCTGGGTGGCCGACGTCTGGTTGTTCTCCTGTTCGAAAAACTGCCATTTGGCCGTGTGCATGGCATAGCGATGGTGCACGAAGTTGTGTTCGCGCAGGCTGTCGAGGGGGATGTGCGCATCGCTTCGGGCGAACAATGGATGGCCTTCGCCGCAATACAACGCCGAGGCTTCCTGGTACATCTCGAAGTAGTCGAACTCTTCCCGGCGCTGGTACAGCGGGACAATGCCGGCGATGAACCGACCTTCGATGACGCCGCGCTCCACCTCGTCCAGCTGTGCCACGTTCAGGCGGACACGCACCTTCGGGTGATCGCTGGAAATTTGCCGGATCGCAGCGATCAGCGGCGAGCCGCGATCGGACAGGGTGTTGTCGATGGCGCCTACGCCCAGTTCGCCGATCAGCTCGTTCTGGGCACTGCTGATGCGGTCGCGAAAGTTGTCGACCGAGTTGAACAGCTCGATCGAGGCCTGGTACACCACCTGCCCTTCTTCGGTCAGGCTGAAACCTTCGCGCCCGCGGCTGCACAACCGCATGCCGATACGGATTTCCAGATCGGAAATCTGCTTGCTGATGGCTGCCAGGCCCACGTTCAATTCGTTCTGCGCCGCGCTGAAGCCTCCTGCCTCGACCACTGCCTTGAACACCTTGAGCAGTTTGAAATCCTGGCCACTCAAGGCCAGTGGCGCACGAATGCGGGTTTTTTCCGGCAGGTTTCCCGCAGTGGAAAGTGAGGTTTCCATTGTAAGTATTTACCTCGCGCTCGGCTTTCAACAGGCTGGATAGCACAACAAGAAATCAGCCGGCCTCGCCATCATGACCTTATGCAACGGCATATTGCAAGACTCACCGTAATCCCTATTTCAGTCGCAAGCGATTGATTTAATTCATTTTTATACCCTGCCCCAAGCTATGTGAAACCTGCCTTCGCAGACCTCATGACGGCCCGAACCTGCTGACAGAAGATTCTCCTTCGAGGAACGACAACAATGACTCAGCCCACCGATCGCCTCTGGGGCGCCCGCTTCGCCTCAGGCCCTGCAGCCGCCCTCGCCGCCCTGTCGCGCTCGCCGCAACGCTATTTCCAGATGGCACCGTACGACCTCGCAGGCTCCCGTGCCCATGCCCGTGAGCTGCAGCGCGCAGGCCTGCTGGACAGCGACGAGACCACGCGCATGCTGGCCGCCATCGACACCCTCGACGCCGACTTTCGTGCCGGCCGCGTGCAGCCGATCGAGGACGACGAGGACGTGCACACCTTCCTCGAGCGCGTGCTGACCGAGCGTCTTGGTGCGCTGGGCGGCAAGCTGCGCGCCGGGCGCTCGCGCAATGACCAGGCGGCCAACGACCTGCGCCTGTTCCTGCGCGATCACGCACGCAAGCTCGCCGAACAGGTGCTGGCGCTGCAGGACGCCCTGGTGAGCCAGGCCGAACAGCACGTCGACACACTGTGCCCAGGCTTCACCCACCTGCAACAGGCGCAGCCGATCAGCTTCGCCCATCAGTTGCTGGCCCATGCGCAAGCAATGCTGCGTGACGTGCAACGCCTGGTCGACTGGGATGCACGCACGGCCCTGTCGCCCTTGGGCGCCGCGGCCATGGCGGGCTCGGCCATCGCCCGCCAGCCACAGCAGTCGGCGCTGGAGATGGGCTACAGCGGCCCGTGCGAGAACTCCATCGACGCCGTGGCCAGCCGCGACCATGTCGCCGAGTTCCTGTTCATCGCCAGCATGCTCGGCATCAACCTGTCGCGCCTGTCCGAGGAATTCTGCCTGTGGTCGTCGCGCCAGTTCCGCTGGGTCGAGCTGGACGATGCCTATGCCACCGGCAGTTCGATCATGCCGCAGAAGAAGAACCCGGACATCGCCGAGCTCACTCGCGGCAAGGCGGGGCGCCTGATCGGCAACCTGACCGGCCTGCTGTCCACCCTCAAGGCCCTGCCGCTGTCGTACAACCGCGACCTGGCCGAGGACAAGAGCGAGGTGATGGACACGCTCGACACGCTGGGCCTGGTGCTCCCGGCCATGGCCGGCATGGTGCGGACCATGCAGGTGCGCGTGGACGAACTGCGCCGCCAGGCGCCGCTGGGCTTCACCCTGGCCACCGAGGTCGCCGACTGGCTGGCCATGCGCGGCGTACCGTTCAAGGAAGCTCACGAGATCACCGGGGCTTTGGTGCGCGCGTGTGAAGCCCAGGACATGGAGCTGTGGCAGGCGAGCCCGGCGATGCTCGCCGACATCGACCCGCGCCTGACACCCGAGGTGCGCGAGAGCCTCACCCTGGAAGCTGCCATCGCCATGCGCAGCGGCCACGGAGGTACCGCCCCACAACGCGTGCGCGAGCAGATCGCGCGCCTGAAAGTCGCCCTTGAAGCACAGCAGGCCTGGGCTGCCCATTATCAAGGGCCGCGCACCTGAAGACCTGTGGGCTGCGGTTTCGCAAGGACCTGCTGCCCGCCACCGATCGACACGCCCAGGCGCCCTGCGCCGACTGCGGAGCCACACCATGAGTCAGATACACGCCAAACGCCTCGCCGATGAGCGCAGGCAACAGGAAAACGAGTTCGACATCAGCCGCTACGAGCATGTCCCGCGCCGTTATTACGGGCGCATGTTCTTCGCCACGCTGATCGTCGTGCTGTTGCTGGGGCTGGCCAATGCCTTTGCCAATGGCAAGATCGAATGGGCCTTCGTCGGCCAGTTCCTGACCTCCGAGGCGATCCTCTGGGGCTTGGGCAATACCATCGTCATGTCGGTGATCGCCATGGCCCTGGGCATTGTCTTCGGCGTCATCACGGCGGTGATGCGCATGTCGCAGAACCCGATCCTACAGTACGTGGCGCTGGCCTACACCTGGCTGTTCCGGGGTACGCCGCTGATCCTGCAACTGTTGCTGTGGTTCAACCTGGCGCTGATCTTCCCCACCATCGGCATTCCTGGCCTGTTCCAGTTCGACACCGTGACGCTGATGACCCCCTTCGTTGCCGCGCTGCTGGGCCTGAGCATCAACCAGGGCGCCTATACCGCCGAAGTGGTGCGTGCCGGTTTGCTGTCGGTGGACACTGGCCAGTACGAAGCGGCCAAGTCGATCGGCATGCCGCGCCTGCAGGCGCTGCGCCGGATCATCCTGCCCCAGGCCATGCGCATCATCATCCCGCCGGTGGGCAACGAGTTCATCGGCATGGTCAAGATGACCAGCCTGGCCAGCGTCATCCAGTATTCGGAGCTGCTGCACAACGCGCAGAACATCTACTACGCCAACGCCCGAGTGATGGAGCTGCTGATCGTCGCCGGCATCTGGTACCTGGCAGTGGTCACCCTGCTGTCGTTCGGCCAGAGCCGCCTGGAACGTCACTTCGCCAAGGGCGCTGGCAAGCGCTCCTGATCGGCCATAGAGAGAACATGCCCATGAGAAGCATCGTCAAGGCCGTCGGCCTGCAGAAATACTACGGCGACTACCACGCGCTGAACGATATCAACCTGGAAATCGAGCAAGGCGAAGTGCTCTGCGTGATCGGCCCTTCGGGCTCCGGCAAGAGCACCTTCCTGCGCTGCATCAACCAGCTGGAAAAAGTCGATGGCGGCGGCCTGTGGGTTGACGGCGAGCTGGTCGGCTACCGCATGGCCGGCAACAAGCTGCACGAACTGACCGAGTCGCAGATCGCCCGCCAGCGCCTGGCCACCGGCATGGTGTTCCAGCGCTTCAACCTGTTCCCGCACCTGACGGTGCTGCAGAACATCATCGAAGGCCCCTGCCAGGTGCTACGCCGCTCGCCCAAGGAAGCCACCGAGGATGCCCTCGAACTGCTGGCCCGGGTCGGCCTGAGCGACAAGCGCGACCATTACCCGATCCAGCTTTCCGGTGGCCAGCAACAGCGTGTGGCCATCGCCCGCGCCCTGGCCATGCGTCCGAAACTGATGCTGTTCGACGAACCCACCTCCGCGCTGGACCCCGAGCTGGTCGGCGAGGTGCTGTCGGTGATGCGTGACCTGGCCAAGTCCGGCATGACCATGGTCGTGGTCACCCATGAGCTGGGCTTTGCCCGCGAGGTGTCCAATCGAGTGGTATTCATGGACGCCGGACAGATCGTAGAAGCAGGAAGCCCCGAAGAGGTGCTCCTGGCCCCCCAGAACCCGCGGACCCAGAACTTCATTTCCGCGGTTCGTACCTGACTGCCGCCCACAACCATAAAGAGAACCCTAGGCATGAAAAAAACCCTTCTTGCGTGCAGCGTACTGACCGCCCTGGCCTTCAACGCCCAGGCCGCCACGGAACTTCCGGCCTCGATCAAGGCCAAGGGCGAAATCGTCGCCGCAATCGTCCCCAACTACCCACCGATGGATTTCAAGGACCCGGCCACCAACCAGCTGACCGGCGTCGATGTCGACCTGGGCAACGCCCTGGCCGAACGCGTGGGGGTGAAGATCAAGTGGCAGGAGACCGCCTTCGAGCAGATGATCAGCGCCCTGGTCACCAAGCGCGTCGACATCATCCTTTCGGGCATGACCGACACCAAGGAACGCCAGCAAGTGGTGACCTTCGTCGACTACTTCACCAGCGGCCCACAGTTCTACACCCTGCAAAGCCGCGGCGAGATCAACGAGATGACCGACCTGTGCGGCAAGAAAGTCGGCACCAGCCGCCGCACCACCTGGCCCAACGATGTCGCGACCTGGAGCAAGGCCAACTGCGAGGCCAACGGCAAGCCGGCAGTGATCGTGCTCGGCTCCGAAGGCAGTGCCGACGCGCGTGCGCAACTGCGCCAAGGGCGCCTTGATGCCGCCGTGCAAGGCAGCGAAACGCTGCCGTATATCCAGGACCTGGAGAAAGGTACCTTCAAGAGCCTTGGCACGCCGCTGACCACCCAGCTCACCGGGCTGGGCGTGGCCAAGGATAACGCTGCGCTGTCGGCTGCGATTCGCAGCGAACTGCAGGCGATGGTCGACGATGGCAGCTACCGCAAGATCCTGGAGAAATGGGGCGCAGCCGATGGCGTGCTGAACCCGATCACGATCAACGGCGGGAAGTGATTCGACCGGTTGAAATTGCGGCGTACTTTTCGCGGGTGAAACCGCGAAAAGGCCCATACCGACATTTCCCAATGCCCGAGAATGGACTGTGGCCACCTACTCCCCCGTCATCCGCCGCCTGATGCTGAGCTCGCTGACCCTGGTGATCAGCCGCTCGCTCACCAGCCCCCTGTTGGCCTTGTTCCTCACGACACAACTGGGCATGGCCCAGCATGACGTCGGCTTGCTGATCAGTGTCGCCGCACTGTCGGGCACGGTGTTCGGCCTCTACGGCGGCTACGTGATCGACCGCTTCGACAAGCGTCGCCTGCTGGGCCTGGCGATGCTTTCGACCGCGATCGGTTTCCTCCTGCTGACCTTCGCCCAGGACGCCTGGCAGGCCGTGCTGACCCTGGTGCTGACCGAATCGGCCTCGGCGCTGTTCGTCATCGGTTCCAAGGCCATGCTCGGCGAGTACCTGGCCGTCGAGCAGCGCGCCAAGGCCTTCTCATTGCGCTACACCCTTACCAATATCGGCTATGCGACCGGCCCGATGCTCGGCGTGGTGCTGGTCGGGCTGCACCCGCTGGCGCCCTTCTGGACCGCCAGTGCGGTGGCACTGCTGAGCCTGTGGGTGATGAGCGCGGTTCCCGCGAGCACGGCGAGCAGCGCCCCGTCCGCGCAGCCGCCAACCCGCTTCATGGCGGTACTGGCGGCTGTGCGCACCGACCGCATCCTGTTGCTGTTTACCGCGGGCAGCTTGCTCAACGCACTGGTGCACGGCCGCTTCACCATCTACCTGTCGCAGTACCTGCTGGTGAAATACCCACCCGCGCAAGCCATGACCACCCTCTCGGCGCTGCTGGCCTGCAACGCCCTGGTGGTGATCGTCCTGCAATTCCAGTTCGGCCGTTTGCTCAGCCGTGACAACCTGGGGCGCTGGATGAGCATCGGTGCGGTGCTGTTCATCGGCGGGCTGGCGGGGTTCCTGTATGCCGACAACCTGATCAGCTGGTGCCTGGCAATGTTCGTCTTCACCCTGGGCGAGATGATCCTGCTGCCCAGCGAATTCCTGTTCATCGACAGCATTGCCCCTGAACACCTCAAGGGCAGTTACTACGGATTCCAGAACCTGGCGGCAGTCGGCGGCGCACTGAGCCCGGTACTGTGCGGCTACCTGCTGGGAACAGGCATGCCCGGCAGCATGTTCATCGCGCTGATGGTCACCGCCGCCTGCGGCGGCGGGTTGTGTGCTGCGGCATGCCTGTGGGCGCAGCGTCGGCGTGAGGGACCGCCGACGCTCTGACTCAATACACCTGGCGCAGGGCCTGGTCCAGATCGCGTTGCAACGAACGCACGTCCTCCAGCCCCACATGCAGGCGCACCAGGGGCCCGCCCAGGGTCGGCGCAAACTGGCGCTCGCGTGTCCCGGCCAAGGTCACCAGGCTTTCGTAGCCGCCCCAGGATGCACCGATCCCGAACAGGCGCAGGCCATTGACAAAGGACTCGGCGCTCGCCAGCGATGGGTTCGCCAGGGTAAAACTGAGCAAGCCATTGCTACCGCTGAAATCGCGCTGCCACAAGGCGTGCCCAGGGTGCTCCGGCAAGGCTGGATGGAACACCTGCGCCACTTCCTCGCGCTGTTGCAACCAGCGCGCGATGTCCAACCCCTGACGCTCGTGCACGGCCATGCGGCTGGCCAGACTGCGCGCACCACGCAACACCAGCCAGGCATCGTCGGGGCTTACGGTGCAGCCGCAGTTGTCGCTCATGCGCGAGAGCGCGGCAAAGGCTTCGCGGGTGGTGCAGACACTGCCCATCATCACGTCGCTGTGTCCGCCCAGGTACTTGGTCAAGGCCATGACCGAAATGTCGGCGCCCAAGGTCAGCGGCCGGTGCAGGTAGCCCGAGCCCCAGGTGTTATCGACAGCCAGCAGCACGCCGCGGGCCTTGCACAGGGCAGCCATGGCCGGCAGGTCGTTGAGCTCGTAGAGCAACGAGCTGGGGCTTTCGCTGTAGACCATGCGTGTTTCGGCGCGCAGCGCCTGCTCCAGGTCACGACCGTTGGCGGCGAAGTACTGCACCTGCACACCGAAGGGTTCGAGCAGCTCACGCGCCAGGCGCCGCACCGGATCGTAGACACCATCGCTGATCAGCAGATGATCTCCCGGACGCAAGTAGGCCAGGAACGTCTGGGCGATTGCCTGCAGGCCGGTGGCAAACAGCCGGGTGCGATACCCCCCTTCCAGCTCGCTGACCAGGTCTTCCAGGGCAAAGGCCGTGGGGTTGCCACGGGCACCATAGCTCAGCACACGCTCCTCGTCGCGACGGCTGCGGGCCTGGCGCATGTCGGCGACGCTGTCGAACAACACCGTGCTCAGGCGACTGACCGGCGGATTGACGCCATGGGCACCCACGCCCTGCTCGCCTCGCCCGCCGTGCACCAGGCGCGTGGCCACCGGGTCGATAGAGGTCAACGGGCTGAAGCTGCGGGTTTCGGCCTCGTTCATCTGGGCAATCAGGCCGGTTTCCCAGGCCAGGTACTGGCGCGCCGCGTCCTTGTTGCCGCTGTGCCGGTCATGGACGAAGAACAGGAAATCGATACAGGCCGCATCCGGCAACGACAGGTCGTTCTCCACCTGCGGCCAGTCGTCCAGCGATGCCCAGGGGAACAGCCGCGCGGCCTGTTGCTGGGCAGGTGTCAGCTCGGCAAGCGCCAACTGTGCCACGCGCGGATCATCGGCGATGAACACCAGGCGCTGCCCTGCCCCGCCCACCTGCTGCGCCAACTGCGGACGGATCGACCACCGGGCGCCTTGCAGGTGGCGCTTGCGGTAGGCGGTGCTGGAGCGCAGGTCGATCAGCAACGCCTCTGCAAGCTCATCGGCGCGGGCTTCGGCGAGGGTCACCGGCAATGGCGCAGCGACGTCCAGAGCCAGGCCGCTGTCCAGGCCGCCTTCGAGCACATGGGCCTCGTGGCCCATCTGGCGCAGCCAACTGGCGACCACCGGCGCACGTACGCCATCGGTGTCGAACAGCACCACGCGGGCCTTGCGCACACCGATATACAGGTCGGTGCCCTGGATCAGCTGGCCGCCTGGGCAATGCTGTGCGCCCGGCAGGCTGCCGGCGGCGAATTCTTCAGGGGTGCGCACGTCGCAGAGAAACAGGCTGCGCCCGGCGTCGGCGGTCCACTGCCGGACCTGCTGTGCGTCCACCCAGGCAACCCCCGCCTGCTGGGCCAGCTGCCGCGCTCGCGCACGCTGTCTGGCCAGTGCGGCGCCGCTGTGTTCGGGATACCCGCGCTGGCTGCCGTGATCCAGCGGCAGGTCCACCAGGTACCAGCCTTGGGTGCCGTTCTCCAAGGCATAGACCGGGTTGTCTATGCCCAGGTTGATCAGCGTCTGCGCACCGATGATGCTGCGGGTGCGGCCGGCGCAATTGATCACCACGGGGGTGTGCGGGTCGCTCACCAGGTCTTCCAGGCGATAGCCCAGCTCGCCATTCGGACAGCAGGTGGCGCCGGGGATGCTCATCTTGGCGAACTCCTCCAGCGGGCGACCATCGAGCAGCACCAACGGCTTGCCTTGGCGCTGCCACTCGGCCAGCTCCTGGGCACTGATGCGCGGGGTGTGGCAGGCATGCTCGACCAGCTCGCCGAAAGCCTTCGAGGGCAAGTGCACACCGGCGAACAGCTCGAAACCGGCGCGCTGCCAGCCCAGGCTGCCGCCCTCCAGGCACTGCACGCAGGTGTAGCCCAACGCTAGCAGACGCTGGGCCCCGCGTTGGGCCAACGCACCGCCGTCCTCGTCGTAGACCACCACGCGTACCGCGGGATTGGGCGCCAGGCGCTGCGCTTCGAGCTCAAGGCGGCTGTAGGGCAGATTGACGGCGTAGAACAGGTGGGCCTCGCCGTATTGACCGTGCTCGCGCAGGTCGAACAGGGCGATTTCCTGGCCGTCGAACAGCCAGGTGTGCAGGAGCTCGGGGGTGATGCTGGGGATCATGGGACGCAGTCCGTGGTCGTTGGTGGGGTGCAGGGCTGGCAGATCGTGTCGCGCTTTTCGCGGGCAAGCCCGCTCCTACAGGTGCCCTACTGGGCATTCAGGATGCAGGAGCGGGCTTGCCCGCGAAAAGCGCGACACCGATCTCAAAGCCCGTAAGCCTCGATCGAAGGCGCCATCTGTGATTTGTTGTAGTTCACCACGCTGCCGTCATCCTTGACGCCGTAGCGGTGCTCCAGAGACTCCAGCGGGCGGCCATAGAGGTGGAAGTGCAGCGTCGGGCTGTCGCCCTCGACGCGGATGCCATGCAGATCCTCGCCCAGGAAGGCCACCGAGGTTCCCGGCTGCACCACGATCTCGCGCTCCAGCGCCAGGGTGGCACGGGCCGGATCGCTGCCGTCGTCTTCGCGGCGGTACACGCGGTTGAGCTCCTGGCCCTCGACGGCGACGATGATCGCCCAGGTCTCATGGTTGTGCGGCAGGGTCGCCTTGCCCGGCAACAGCGAATTGACGTACAGGGTCGGCGACTCGCCGTCGTCGTTCAGGCGATAGCGAAACTGGGTTTCGCCGGTCGCGGCATCCGGGGCCGGAAAACGCTCGAAGTTGAACAATTCGCGGCGCTCGGCCAGGCCCTCGAGGAGATTGACGATCTGCTGCAGGGCTGCACGGTCGACGCCGCGCGCATGGATGGCGCGCACTTGCGCAAGGAACGGCTGGATCACGGAATCACGGGACATGGTCGGTCTCTCTTGGCTGGAGGCTGAAATCACACGCTGAGGCTGTAACGCCCCAGGTTGGTCAATACATCGGGCGCCGGGCGGCTCGGGCGCTGACTGCCCTCGCCCAGCGCGTGCTGGAGGAAGGCCTGGGTGCGCGCATGGGTCGGGGCACGAAACACCTGCTCGGCGCTGCCGTGCTCGACGATGCGGCCATGCTCGGTGAAGTACACCTGGTCGCTGATCTCTTCGGCAAAGCGCATCTCGTGGGTGACCAGCACGCAGGTCATGCCCTCCTCGGTCAGCTCGCGGATCACCGCCAGCACCTCGCCGACCATCTCAGGGTCGAGCGCCGAGGTCACCTCATCGAACAGGATCAGCTTGGGCCGCATGGCCAGGGCACGGGCAATCGCCACGCGCTGCTGCTGACCGCCGGAGAGTTCACCGGGAAATGCCGTGGCCTTGTGGCCCAGGCGAACCTTGTCGAGCAGTGCCAGGGCCTCGTCACGTACCTCCTGACGCGGGCGACCGAGCACCTTGGTCGGGGCGATCAGCAGGTTGTCGAGCACACTCAGGTGGGGAAACAGGTTGTACTGCTGGAAGACGAAACCGACCTGCTTGCGCAGGGCGATCAGCCCGGCTTCGCCCTGCAGTTGCTCCACCGCGGTATCGCCTATGCGGATGCTGCCGCGCTGCGGGCGCAACAGCCCGGTCATGCAACGCAGGATGGTCGATTTGCCTGAGCCGGACGGGCCGATGATCGACACCGCCTGCCCGGCCTGCACGTCCAGGTCGATACCGCGCAGCACCGGATTGTCGCCAAAGGCCAGGTGCACATCGCGAAGCTGGATCAAAGGTTCAGAAGGCATAGCGACGCTCCAGGCGTTGGGTCAGGCGGGCAATCGGGTAGCAGTAGACGAAGAACAGCGCCAGCACACTGAAATACACCAGCACCGTGAAACCGCTGCGGTTGACGGTGTTGGCAGCGATCTGCGCGCTGTCGATCAGGTCGTGCACGCCCACCAGCGAAGCCAGTGCGGTGCCCATGGTCACCACCGCGTACAGGTTCATCCACGGCGGCAACATGCGCCGCAGGCACTGCGGCAGAATGATCGAGGAGAAAATCTGACCACGGCTGAAGGCCAGCGAACGCGCAGCCTCCCACTGAGTGGCCGGAATCGAAGCGACCGCGCCGCGGAAGATCTCGGCAACGTTGGCGCTGGCTGGCAGTGCAAGGCCCACAGTGACTTTGAGCCAGTCGGGAAAGGCCACCCAGGTACCGGCAATCTGCACATCGAACGGGAAGACATAGGAGGTAAAGTAGATCAGCACCAACCAGGGCGCATTGCGAAACACCTGCACCCACAACCGCGCCACGCCGCGCAGGGGGCGCAGCGGCGACAGCAGCAGAATCCCCACCAACAGGCCCAGCAGCGTACCCAGGGCGATGGCTCCGACGCTGATCTGGATGTTCTGCAACAGGCCCGCGCCCAGGGTGGGCGACCACTGCCAGAGCGTGGCGAAATGCTCAATGGCCATAACCGGGCATCCTCAGGCGCGCTTCCAGGGCGCGGCCGATACAGTTGACTGCAAAGCTGAGCAGTCCGAAAAAGGCCAGGATCAGCAGCATCAATTCGATGACGTTGTCGCCCTGGGTCCAGATCATGATCGACGCATAGGTGATGTCGTTGACGGCGATGGCCGAGGCTACGGCGGTCATCTTCACCAGGTCGATCAGATTGTTGACCAGCGCCGGCAAGGCGAAGCGCACGGCCAGTGGCAACTGCACCTGCAGCAGTTGCTGGCGACGGCTGAAGGCCAGCGAGCTGGCCGCTTCGAGGGTCACTGCCGGCACCGCCTCGATCCCTGCGCGCAGGGCTTCGGCATGAAAGGCGCCCTTGTGCAGGGAGATCACCAGCACCACCCAGGCGAAGGGGGTCATGGGGTTGGCACTGCCCAGGCTCTGGTTGATCAGCATGTTCAACACCAGGAAGGCGCAGTACAGCTGCACCAGGGTCGGCGTGTTACGCGTCACCTCGATGAAGGCCCGCGCCGGCCAAGCCAGCCAGCGCTGCCCGGACGTGACCGCAGCAGCCAGCAGCACACCCACCAGCAAGCTGCCGAGGATGCTGAACACGCACAGACCGAGCGTGGTCAGCGCACCGTCGAGCAGCTTGCCGCTGGCGTAGGCGTCGAGCAGGAACGCATAGTTCAGGCCGAGATGGGCAAGCTGCCCCACCAGCCAGTGCAGGCTGTCGCTCATCAGGCGCCTTCGCCCTGCAGCTTGGCACGCAACTCCACCAGCGCCGGCGAGGCCGGGGTGATGTGGTTGGCCTGCTCACGTTCGATCAGCCAGCCACTGCGGTGCCATTGCTTGACGAAGGGGTCCAGGCGCTGCTGGGTGTCGGTTTCGCCCAGGCGGGTCCAGATCACCGAGGGCGCCGGGTTCAGCTCCGGGGTCAGGGCACGATAGCCGCTCCACTCTCCCCCCTTGGCCAACAGCGGATTGATCAGCGTGGCGTCATGCACGGCGGCCACGCAGTTGTTACCGCGCAGGGCCAGCAGGGATTCGGCGGAGGTCTTGAAGGCCTTGAGGTCGGCGCCCAGGTCGATCAGTGCCTGGGTGTAGCTGCTGCCCTGGGAGGTGCACACCGGCTGGCCCTTGAGGTCGGCCCAGCTCTTGACCGGGCTGTCCTTGGCCAGCGCGGCGGTGCCGCCAACCCGGTAGAACGGTGTGGGCACATGGCCCAGCAGCTTGTCGCGCTCAGGTGTCCATTCCATGTTGGCAATCAGCAGATCGACCTTGCCTTGCTGCAAAAACTGCACGCGGTTGGCCGGCTGTACCGCGACCAGGTCGACCTCGACACCCAACTGGCGCGCCAGGTCGCGGGCCAGATCGACGCTGAAACCGATCGGCTCGCGGGTGTTCGGGTCGATGGCACCGAAGGGACCGCCGGAAAGCACCACCCCCACCGCCAGCTTGTGGCGCTGCTGGATCTTGTCCAGCGTGGCATCGGCCTGGGCAATGCCGCTGGCGGCAAGGCCGGTGGTGGCGAGCAACGCGGCAAACAGGCCGCGACGGGCAACGGTAGACAGCGACATGGTGGGGCTCCTCATCCCGGCAGCCGGAACACCCGGCCAATGAGGGCGCATCCTAGAAACTTGGTGGGATCAGGGGAAATGCAAATATTGACTATCGTTATAACTTGGATCGAATGAGTAGGAGCTTGATTTGGCATAAGCAGCGTAAACGAAGGGTTTTGCATCAAGGCGTTGCAAATTCAGGACAACAAAACATAATGATTCTTTATCGTTTATTGACTGACAGTAATATAAAAACGGGCGATCCGCCTCCCCCACTCCAACCGCAGGCCCGCCCATGACCGCACCCGCCCTGGACCTCGATCTGCTACGCACCTTCGTCGCCATCGTCGATCACACAAGCTTCGCCGAAGCCGGTCGCCACCTGGCCCGCACCCAGGCCTCGGTCACCCAGCACATGCAACGGCTGGAACAGCAGGTGGGCGTGGCGCTGCTGCGCAAGCAGGGCCGACACAAAGCCCTCACCGATGCCGGCCGCCAGTTGTTGCGCCATGCCCGGCAGATGCTCGCGCTCAACGACGAAGCCCTCGCCGGCCTGCGTCAGGACGGACTGAGCGGCGTGCTGCGGATCGGTTCGCCGCATGACATCGCCGACACCATCCTGCCACCTCTGCTCGGCCATATCGCCCGTTCGGCGCCGAACCTGCGCCTGGAGATAAACGTCGGCCGCAGCCCGTTCCTGATGGACGACCTGCAGCGTGGCAAGGTCGACATGGTCATTTCCACCGTCACCGCCCCCGGCGTGGAGGGTTTCGCCTTGCGCACCTCGCCGGTGTGGTGGATCTGTGCAGCGCAATACCAGCACATCCCCGGCGAACCGCTACCGTTGGTGCTGGTGGACGAACCCAGCCTGTACCGCCGACTGGCCCTGGACGCCCTGGAACAGGCCGGCATCCCGTGGCGCCAGGCCTACCTGGCGTCCAACCTGATCGGCATCAAGGCTGCAGTCCGCGCAGGATTGGGCATCACCGCGCGCAGCCAGGAGATGGTCGGCCCGGACATGCGCGTGCTCGGCCAGAGCGACGGCCTGCCGCCACTGCCGGACGTCACCTACCACCTGTGGGTGCGGGCCAACACGGTCAACCCGCTGGTGCGCCAGGCATATGCCATGGTGCGCGCCAGCGTGGGGCTGTGAGCCAATCGCCATGGCCCACCGCGATGCGCTAGAGTGGCGACCTCTCACCCGGTAAGGATGCCTCCATGCAATTCGCCCCCGCCATTCCCGTGCTGCGCATCTTCTCGGTCGACAAGGCCAAGGAGTTCTACCTCGACTTCCTGGGCTTCAGCCTCGACTGGGAACACCGCTTCGCCCCGGACCTGCCGCTGTATGCGCAGATTCACCGCGACGGGCTGATCCTGCACCTGTCCGAGCACTATGGCGACGCCACGCCAGGCTCTACCGTGTTTGCCCGGGTCGAAGATCTGAAGGCGCTCGAAAGCGAACTGCAGGCCAAAAAGTACGGTTATTCACGCCCCGAAGCCGAGCGGGTGGACTGGGGGCTGCAAATGCAGATCCGTGATCCGTTCGGCAATTTATTGCGGTTTTGTCAGCAGATAGGGGACCACTGAACAGCACGCAGAGCGGCGATCCGGGTGGAGCCCTTTACCTGGGCTCTCCTGACCATTACCCTTGGCACCGCTACTCACTCACGAGGTGTTCGTCCAATGCGCCACTAATGCCGCCGTCCCCTTCGACGGCCAGTCTTCAGCCCCTGCTTACAGGTGGGGATGTTGTGGCATGCGTGGAGTTACCCATGACGAATACGTCGATCCTGACGCTCGAGAGCGTTTCCCTGGCCTTGCCCGATGGCAGGCTGCTGTTTTCCGAACTCAATGAATCCTTCGACCAGCGGCGTACCGGGTTGGTCGGACGCAATGGCGTGGGCAAGAGCCTGCTGGGGCATATCCTTGCCGGCCTGCACGCGCCCACTTCAGGGCGCTGTCGACGCATCGGCCGCGTCCACCATCTGGACCAGCAAAGCATCCACCGCAGCGCGACGGTTGCCGAGTTGGCCCAGATCGCCCCGATAGTCCACGCCCTCGAACGCATTGAGGCAGGCAGCACCGCCCCCAACGACTTCGACCTGGTCGCGGATCGCTGGGATGTTCGCGAACGCTTTCGGGCATTGCTCGACCGACAGGGCTTTGCCAGCGTCGACCTGCAGCAAGCACCCGACACGCTCAGCGGCGGCCAGGCGATGGGCATCGCACTGCTCGGTGCGTGGGCCAGTGATGCCGACTTCCTGATCCTTGACGAGCCCAGCAACCACCTGGACCGCTGCGCTCGCGCCAATCTCCTGGAAATGATCCAAGCCTGGGACAAAGGCCTGCTGGTGATCAGCCATGACCGCACACTACTGGCCTCCATGGAACGTATCGTGGAGCTTTCATCGCTCGGGCTGCAGGCATTCGGCGGCAACTACGCGTTCTACGCCGAGCAGAAAATGCACGCCCACGCCCGGGCCGAGCAGGCGCTTGCGCGTGCCAAACAGAAGCAGCAACGCCAGGCCCGCGAACTGCAACGCCAGCACGAGAATCTCGTACGGCATCAGGCGCAAGTGGAGCATCAAGCCAAGCATGCCAACCAGGCGAAGATCCTCATTGATCGCCAGCAGCAACGTAGCCAGGTGAGCGCCGGCAAGCAACGGCGCGACCAGAAGGCTACACATCAAGCGCTGCACGAACAGGTCCGGGAGGCTGCGCGACAGGTCGAACGGCACACGGCGATCACCCTGCACGCGCCGACACCCGCACGTCATCGAGGGCGCGGAGTACTGCGATTCGAAGCGCTGTGCCTGCCACGGGGCACAGCCACCCCACTGAGCCTGAGCCTGTCACTTGGTGAGCGTCTGGGACTACTTGGGGCCAATGGCAGCGGAAAGTCCACGTTATTGAGGCTGCTGGCCGGAGAGCTACAGGCCACAGCAGGCACCCTGCAAATCAGCGGCGACGTTGTCCTGCTCGACCAGCATTGCAGTCAGTTGACGCCTGGGCTGTCGCTGCTCGAGCACCTGCGCCAGGGCAACGCCGCCCTTTCACAGGCACAGATGCGAACCCGTCTTGCCCAACTGGGCCTGGACGCCGCCCGAATCGAGCTGCCCAGCACACTGCTCAGTGGCGGGGAGCGCATCAAGGGTGCGATGGCAGCAGTGCTGTACCGCGAACAGCCGGTGGACCTGTTGCTGCTCGACGAACCCACCAACCACTTGGACCTGCCTTCGCTGCAGGCACTGGAAACCATGCTGGAGCAGTTCTCTGGCGCCCTGCTGGTCGCCTCCCACGACAGCGTATTCCTTGAATGCCTGCACCTTGATGGATGCCTCGACCTGGGCTGAACGACGAAGCGTCCAGGGCAATTCATGACTGGCCGTTCCCCATCCTCTGCGGATGTATTATCGTGGCGAGGTGCGCATTTAAAAGCAGCCCGAGCGATCGGGCCTCTGCAAGACAATAGAGGGTGTCATGAGCAACGAGATCAACTGGGACAAGCTGGGCTTCGACTACATCAAGACCGACAAGCGCTACCTGTCCGTGTGGCGCAACGGCGAGTGGGACAAAGGCACCCTGACCGACGACAACGTGCTGCACATCAGCGAAGGCTCGACTGCCCTGCACTACGGCCAGCAATGCTTCGAGGGCCTGAAGGCCTACCGCTGCAAGGACGGCTCGATCAACCTGTTCCGCCCGGACCAGAACGCCGCACGCATGCAGCGCAGCTGCGCCCGCCTGCTGATGCCACACGTGCCGACCGATGTGTTCATCGAGGCGTGCAAGCAGGTGGTCAAGGCCAACGAGAAGTTCGTCCCGCCGCATGGCAAGGGTGCCCTGTACCTGCGTCCGTTCGTGATCGGCACCGGTGACAACATCGGCGTGCGCACCGCGCCGGAGTTCATCTTCTCGGTGTTCGCCATCCCGGTTGGCTCGTACTTCAAGGGCGGCATGAAGCCGCACAACTTCCAGATCTCCAGCTTCGACCGCGCCGCCCCGCAGGGCACTGGTGCAGCCAAGGTCGGGGGCAACTATGCCGCCAGCCTGCAACCGGGTTCCGAAGCGAAGAAAGCCAACTTCGCCGACGCCATCTACCTGGATCCGCTGACTCACACCAAGATCGAGGAAGTCGGGTCGGCCAACTTCTTCGGCATTACCGCCAACAACGAGTTCGTCACGCCGAAATCGGCCTCGGTCCTGCCCGGTATCACTCGCCTGTCGCTGATGGAACTGGCGCAATCGCGCCTGGGCCTGACCGTGATCGAAGGCGACGTCGAAATCAGCAAGCTCGACCGCTTCATCGAAGCGGGCGCTTGCGGTACCGCCGCAGTGATCACCCCGATCGGCGGTATCGAGTACAACGGCAAACTGCACGTGTTCCACGACCTGGAAAAGGTCGGCCCGGTCACCCAGAAGCTCTACAACGAGCTGACCGGCATCCAGAGCGGTGACGTCGAAGCACCGGCGGGCTGGATCATCAAGGTCGCCTGAGGCATCGCCTTGCAATGAAAACGGGGCGTGCCAGCAATGGCACGCCCCGTTTTCATTGCTGTCAGGGCCGGTTTCTTTGCAGGCGAGCCTGCTCCCCAACGGAGTCGCGCTGAACGCCAAACGCGTGAAAACACCGATACTGGCACCATGCCCCTGATAGATGAATTTTTCTTAAATCGCCGTTTGTCTATTCTTTGGCACAATCAGCCATCCAATCGCCGCCCAGGTATTAGCATGCCCCGCGTACTGACTATCGAAGACGACGCCGTCACCGCCCAGGAAATCGTCGCCGAACTTTCCAGCCACGGGCTGGAGGTCGACTGGGCAGACAATGGCCGCGAAGGCCTGGCCAAGGCCATTGCCGGCGGCTACGACCTGATCACCGTGGACCGGATGCTCCCGGAAGTCGACGGACTGACCATCGTCACCACCCTGCGCAGCCTCAAGATCGCCACGCCCATCCTGATGATCAGCGCCCTGTCGGATGTCGACGAGCGCGTGCGCGGCCTGCGCGCAGGCGGCGACGACTACCTGACCAAGCCCTTCGCCTCCGACGAGATGGCGGCCCGCGTCGAGGTGCTGCTGCGGCGCAACAGCGTGCCCATGACCCAGACCCGCCTCCAGGTCGCCGACCTGGAGCTGGACTTGATCAGCCATGAGGCCCGACGCGGCGAGAGCAGCCTGAACCTGCTGCCAACCGAATACAAACTGCTCGAATACCTGATGCGTCACTCCGGGCAGGTCATCACTCGCATGATGATCTTCGAGGAAGTGTGGGGTTATCACTTCGATCCCGGCACCAACCTGATCGACGTCCATATCGGTCGTCTGCGCAAGAAGATCGACCCACCCGGCCAGACACCGCTGATCCGAACCGTACGGGGCTCCGGTTATGCCATTGCTGAACCCATCTAAGGGCTGGAGCTCCTCGACCAGCCGCCTGCTGGCGCTGTACAGCTTCCTGTTCGTGGCCTGGAGCAGCATCCTCATGGGGGTGCTGTACTTCGAGGTCACCAGCTACCTCAACAAGCTGACCCGCCACTCCATGCTGCAACGCCAGCACCTCTTCGCGCACATGACCGGCAAGCAGCTGGACGATGCGTTGATCGCCAGCCAGGCCTTCGAGGAACGCAGCTTCGACGCCTACGGCCTGTTCGACCCGCAGCTCAACCCCATCGGCGGTCGTATCCGCTCGATTCCGTCGGAGTTGGGCCTGGACGGCAAGGTTCACGAACTCAAGCGTTGCCTGGATGCCGACGATCCGCACCTGCCGCGCGACAGCTGCGATGCGGTGGCGATCCGCATCCCCGATGGCCGCTGGCTGGTGCTGGTGCGCGACAACGGCTCGCTGTTCGTGGTGACCCGGATCATTCTGCACGCGCTGCTCTGGGGCATTTCGCTGACGCTGATTCCCGGTTTCGCCGGCTGGTACCTGCTACGCAGGCGCCCGCTCAAGCGTATCCGCGCCGTACAGGCGAGCGCCGAGCTGATCGTGGCCGGCGATCTCACCCACCGCTTGCCGCTGTCGGCACGACGAGACGAGCTGGACATGCTGGCCGCGATCGTCAACGCCATGCTCGACCGCATCGAACGGCTGATGCACGAGGTCAAGGGTGTCTGCGACAACATTGCCCACGACCTGCGTACACCGCTGACCCGCCTGCGCGCCCAGCTCTACCGCATTCGCCAGCAGAGCGGAGCGAACTCGCCGGAAGCCGAAGCGCTGGATCAAGCCATTAGCGAGACCGACACCCTGATGGCACGTTTCCGCGGCCTGCTGCGCATCAGCGAGCTGGAAGACCGCCAACGCCGCGCAGGGTTCGTCGAGCTTGATCCGCACAATTTGCTGGTGGAGTTGCACGACTTCTACCTGCCGCTCGCAGAGGATGGCAGCATTCGCCTGCAACTGGAGCAGCCTGCGCAGCTGCCCGCGCTGCACGGCGACCGCGAACTGCTGTTCGAGGCTTTGGCCAACCTGGTCGGCAACGGCATCAAGTTCACCCCGGAGGGTGGGCAGGTACGGATCCAGGCACTGCACGACGACGATGGCGTGCATATCGCCATCGAGGACAGCGGACCGGGGATTCCTGAACAGGAGCGTGCTGCGGTGCTCAAGCGTTTCTATCGCAGCGAGGAAGGACATCGTCACCCAGGGTTCGGGCTAGGCTTGTCGATCGTCGCAGCGATCGTCGACCTGCATGGGTTCAGACTGGAAGTGGGCAGTAGCGAGCTGGGTGGAGCGAAGCTGGTGCTGCACTGCTCGACGGCCTGAAAAGCATCACGGGACAAGTCGGTTCGGTGCCCCGACTTGTCCCGCAACAGGGCTGCTGGGCAGCCCTCGAGTCGTATCAGTCAGCCAGACGCCAGGTGGTGGTGCCTTTGCTGTCTTCAAGCACCACACCCATGGCAGCCAGTTGATCGCGAATGCGATCGGACTCTGCCCAGTTCTTGTCCGTACGCGCCTGCAAACGCGCCTGGATCAAGGCCTCGACCTCGGCAGCATCGACCTTGCCTTCAGCACCGGCACGCAAAAAGTCGTCGGCATCAAGCTGCAGCACACCCAGCACATCACCCAGCTCACGCAGGCGACCGGCAAGGCCTGCCGCTGCGTCAACGTCGCTGTCGCGCAGGCGGTTGATCTCGCGGACCAGGTCGAACAGCACGGCGCAGGCTTCAGGGGTGCCGAAGTCATCGTTCATCGCCACGCTGAACCGCTCGACGAACGCCTCGCCACCCTTGGCGGCGACGCGCGGCAGGCCACGCAGTGCGTGATAGAAACGCTCCAGGGCGCCCTTGGCATCGCGCAAGCTGTCTTCGGAGTAATTGATGGCGCTGCGGTAGTGGCTGGCCACCAGCAGATAACGCACCACCTCCGGGTGGTACTTCTCGAGCACGTCGCGAATGGTGAAGAAGTTGTTCAGCGACTTCGACATCTTCTCGCCATTGATGCGAATCATGCCGCAGTGCATCCAGGCCGCCGCATAAGGCTTGCCGGTGGCCGCCTCGCTCTGGGCGATCTCGTTCTCGTGGTGCGGGAACTCGAGGTCGCTGCCACCACCGTGGATGTCGAAGCTCTCGCCCAGGCAGCAGGTGGACATCACCGAGCACTCGATGTGCCAGCCCGGACGGCCCGGGCCCCAGGGCGAATCCCAGCTCGGCTCGCCCGGCTTGGCGCCCTTCCACAGGACGAAGTCCAGCGGATCCTGCTTGGCCTCGTCGACCTCGATCCGCGCGCCGATACGCAGGTCTTCGATCTTGCGTCGCGACAGCTTGCCGTAGCCGACGAACTTGCCGACGCGGTAGTACACGTCGCCATTGCCCGGCGCGTAGGCATAGCCCTTGTCGATCAGGGTCTGGATCATCGCGTGCATGCCGGGGATGTGATCGGTGGCACGCGGCTCCAGGTCCGGCTTGAGGATGTTGAGACGACGCTCATCCTCATGCATGGCATCGATCATGCGCGCAGTCAGCTCATCGAAGCGCTCGCCGTTTTCGTTGGCGCGGTTGATGATCTTGTCGTCGATGTCGGTGATGTTGCGCACGTACGTGAGCGCGTAGCCACTCTTGCGCAACCAACGGGTGATCAGGTCGAACGCCACCATGCTGCGACCATGGCCCAGGTGGCAGTAGTCGTACACGGTCATGCCGCAGACGTACATGCGCACGTTGTTGCCATCCAGGGGTTTGAAGACTTCCTTGGTCTTGCTCAGGGTGTTGTAGATGTTAAGCACGAGGATTCCTTAGCTGCCCCACGAATCGCGCAGGGTCACGGTGCGGTTGAACACCGGGCGACCCGGCTGGCTGTCTTTCAGGTCGGCGCAGAAGTAGCCTTCACGCTCGAACTGGAAGCGATCTTCTGGCTGGGCCTGGCCCAGCGAAGGTTCGGCACGACAACCCGTCAGCACCTGCAGCGATTGCGGATTGATATTTTCAAGGAAGCTGCCGCCCTCATCGGTTTTCTCCGGATTGGGCGAGCGGAACAGGCGGTCGTACAGGCGCACCTCGCACTCGATGCTGGCGGCGGCCGGCACCCAGTGGATCACGCCCTTGACCTTGCGACCCTCGGGGTTCTTGCCCAGGGTGTCCGGATCGTACGAGCAGCGCAGCTCGACGATATTGCCCTCGGCATCCTTGATCGCCTCGTCGGCACGAATTACATAGCTGCCGCGCAGGCGCACTTCACCGGCTGGCTCCAGGCGCTTGTATCCCTTGGGCGGCTCTTCCATGAAGTCATCGCGGTCGATGTACAGCTCACGGGCGAACGGCAGGACGCGCACGCCCATGTCTTCCTTCGGGTGGCGCGGCAGTTCGAGCTGCTCGACCTGGCCTTCAGGGTAGTTGGTGATCACCACCTTCAGCGGACGCAGTACGCACATGGCGCGCGGCGCGGTACGGTCGAGGTCGTCACGAATGCTGAACTCGAGCATCGACATGTCGACCACGCCATCGGAGCGGTTGGTGCCGACCATGTCGCAGAAGTTGCGGATCGAGGCCGGGGTGTAGCCACGACGGCGGTAGCCCGAGAGCGTGGACATGCGCGGATCGTCCCAACCCTCGACGTGCTGCTCGTCCACCAACTGCTTGAGCTTGCGCTTGGAGGTGATGGTGTAGTTCAGGTTCAGGCGGCTGAACTCGTATTGGCGCGGATGCGCCGGGACGGGCAGGTTGTCGAGGAACCAGTCGTACAGTGGACGATGGCCCTCGAACTCCAGGGTGCAGATCGAGTGGGTAATGCCCTCGATGGCGTCCGACTGGCCGTGGGTGAAGTCGTAGTTGGGGTAGATGCACCACTTGTCACCGGTCTGGTGGTGGTGGGCATGGCGGATGCGGTAAAGAATGGGGTCGCGCAGGTTCATGTTGGGCGAAGCCATGTCGATCTTGGCACGCAGCACACGCTCACCGTCCTTGAACTCGCCAGCCTTCATGCGCGCGAACAGGTCGAGGTTCTCCTCGACGCTGCGCTCGCGGAACGGGCTGTTCTTGCCGGGCTGGGTCAGGGTGCCGCGATATTCCTTGGCCTGCTCGGGGGTCAGGTCGCAGACGTAGGCCTTGCCGCGCTTGATCAGCTCGACCGCCCAGTCGTGCAACTGGTCGAAATAGTCGGAAGCAAAGCGCACCGGACCGGTCCACTCGAAGCCCAGCCACTTGACATCACGCTGGATGGCGTCGATGTACTCCTGGTCCTCCTTGGCCGGGTTGGTGTCGTCGAAACGCAAGTGGCAGGCGCCACCGAACTCCTGGGCCAGACCGAAGTTGACGCAGATCGACTTGGCGTGGCCGATGTGCAGATAACCGTTCGGTTCCGGCGGGAAGCGGGTGACGATACTGCTGTGCTTGCCCGAGTCCAGGTCAGCCTGGACGATGGGTCGCAGGAAGTTCGCAGGGACGGCGGGGGCGCCTTTGGCAGCGGCGTTGGTCGCGTTGTCGGTGGGCTTGCTCATAGAATCCTTGAATGCAGATGTCCGGTCCGGGTAGGCCGATTGAATCAAAGGGCCTATCATAGCCGAAGCAGTCAAGCTGCTGACAGCCGGGCACCGACAAACTGGCGCGATTTCTCGCAGCGTTTTGTCGCCAGCTGGCAAAATGGCCGCCGCGCGCCTTGTGTCGCCGCCGCCAGATCCTGCGTCAGGTACAGTACGCGACCTGTGCACCCTATTCCCGAATGCCTTGAAAGAGCGAATTTCAGCATGTCCAAAGTCAAACTGAGCACCAACCACGGCGACATCGTTCTGCAACTGAACGCCGAAAAAGCCCCGCAAACCGTGGAGAACTTCGTTCAATACGTCAAGGACGGCCACTTCGATGGCACCGTCTTCCACCGTGTGATCAAGGGCTTCATGATCCAGGGCGGTGGTTTCGAGGCCGGCATGAAGCAGAAGCCGACCCGTTCGCCGATCCAGAACGAAGCCGACAACGGCCTGAAGAACACCAAGTACAGCATCGCCATGGCCCGCACCATGGAGCCGCACTCGGCCTCGGCGCAGTTCTTCATCAACGCTTCCGACAACGACTTCCTCAACCACAGCAGCAAGAACGTGCAGGGCTGGGGCTACGCAGTGTTCGGCGAAGTGACCGAAGGCCGTGAAGTGGTCGATGCCATCGAGAAAGTCGCCACCGGTTCCAAGGCTGGCCACCAGGACGTGCCGAAGGACGACGTGATCATCGAGAAAGCCGAGATCATTGAGTGATCCTGCTGATCTCCGATCTGCACCTGCAAGAAGAACGCCCGGACATTACCCGGGCGTTTCTTGATCTGCTCGATGGGCGGGCGCGACACGCCAAGGCGCTGTACATTCTTGGCGACTTCTTCGATGCCTGGATCGGCGACGATGCCATGACGCCCTTCCAGCAATCGATCTGCCAGGCGCTGCGCACGCTGTCCGACAGCGGCACGGCGATCTACCTGATGCACGGCAACCGCGACTTTCTCATCGGCCAGGACTTCTGCAAGGCCGCTGGCTGCACCCTGCTGACCGACCCTAGCGTGGTTGAGCTGGGTGGTGAGCCGGTACTGCTGATGCATGGCGACACCCTGTGCACCCGCGACGTGGCCTACATGAAGCTGCGCCGCTACCTGCGCAACCCGCTGAGCCTCTGGATTCTGCGTCACTTGCCGCGATCCACGCGCCAGAAACTGGCGCGCAAGCTGCGCAGTGAAAGCCAGGCGCAGGTGCGGATGAAGAACACTGAAATCGTCGATGTCACCCCCGACGAAGTGCCCAAGGTGATGAGCGAGCACAGTGTGCGCACGCTGATCCATGGCCATACTCACCGCCCTGCCCTGCACAAGCTGGTGGTCGAGGGCCAGCCGGCTCGGCGCATCGTACTGGGGGACTGGGATCGCCGAGGCTGGGCGCTGCAGGTGGACGACCAGGGCATGCACCTGGCGCCGTTCGAATTTTCCTGACGCGCAGGCCCTGAGGTGGCTCGTGCCACCACAGGGCCACTGATTTCGACTATTTCCCCGCGCTGACCAGTGCCTGCTCATCCCGCTCGCTCACCACATACTGGCGATACTGAGGATCGGAGGTGATCTGCGCTTCGGTAAACGGAATGGGCGCCAATTGTCCGACCGCAAAGGCACGCGTCTGGTCAAATGCGTGTACCGAGGCCGACTCGCTGGATAGTGAAAACGCCAGCAACCCCTTGGCCTGAGGCCCCTGCTCGGTGAAGCTGACCAACTGCAGGTAGCTGGTACCGCTGACCACCAGACGCTTCCCTGCCCCATTGGGCACACTGACCATGGCGTTGTAGACCCCCAACTCCTGCGGGCCACCCGGCACCGGCGTGCCGTCCAGCGCTTGCTGTACCTGCCCCCACTGCTGTTCTTGCGCCATGCCGCCTTCCTGCACCTGCGCCAACGAAGCCAGCGCCGCCTCACGCAGCAGCGCGCGCACTGCTGCTTGCTCTACTGCAAGACCACGCGGCGTGTACTGCGGATCGGCCGGATCGAACGCCACACGCCAGATTTGCGGCTGGTCGCCCAGCGCTTCCATGATGTTGGCAAAATGCACAAGCCCCATGCCGCTGTCGGTGCCGGCCTTGCCGTTCCAGGCCTTGAGGCTGGCGCAAACAGCCTGCAGATCGGGTTCGGCGCCTTTGCACCAATCCAGCAGCTCTGGCAGCAATTGGCTGGCCAGATACACCTCGTCGTCCAGCACCATGTGCTGCAGCTCCGCCACGCCGAGCTTGGCGCGACCTTGCAGGCGCTGCAAGGCAAAGCGGGTACGCATCCCCAAGGGTTGGTCTTCACGGCTGATCAGCGGCGAGAAGCCTGTCAGCGGCTGGGCCGGGTTGACCTGCCAGGCCGAGTCATTGGAGTTCTGCACGAAGTCCGCGCGCTCAAGGCTTGGCTGCAGGCGCGCCGGGAAAATTCCAGGTTGCGCAGCGTCGGGGTCAACCTTCCACTGGCAGGCGCTGCGCGAACCGTCCAGTACGACCAACGGCCCGGCCAGCGACGGGTCGCTGCACTGGGCAAGCATGGCCTGGTCGACATACGGCACCACCGACTGATTCAGGTACAGCGCGCGGCCACCGGCATCCACCGCCAGGGTGTTGACCCAAGGAATGCCCTGAAGCTTGGCCACCGAGGTCTTGAGAGCATCGATGTCCTTGGCGCGATTGATCCCGTACCACTGCTCAAGCACTCGCGTGTTGTCGAGATTGGCATCGCGCAGGCTATAGGCATATTTGCCATCCCAGTCCAGGCGCCCCGGCCACTGCACCACAGGACCGAACCTGGAGACGTGGATCTGGCGCTGCACCTGGCTGAGCGTTCCGTCCGCCCCCTTCACCGCAACAGTGATTGCCTGCTGTTGGAGCGGCAGCGACTGGCCATCCAGCAGGTAACGGGTGGGATCCTTCGGATCGAGCTGCAGACGGTACAGGGTGAAGTGCTTGGAGGTGTCGACGGTATGGGTCCAGGCCAGATCACGGTTGAAACCGATATTGATCACTGGCAACCCCGGCAGCGCCGCCCCCATCACATCCAGTTGCCCGGGAATGGTCAACTGCATCTGATAGAACCGCAGGCCGCCGATCCAGGGGAAGTGCGGGTTGGCGAGCAACAAGCCACGCCCATTGGCCGAGCGCTGCGCACCGACGGCCACAGCGTTGCTGCCACGCTCGCTGGCGAACGCCTGCTGGCGTGCCAGGGCCACGCTGTAGTCGGCCTTCGGCCTGTGCACGGCCAGCCCCGGCGGCGTCGCCGCAACCACCGCTTCGGCGAACTGGCCGATACCCCCTTCAGCCAGCAGTCGGCGGGTCAGCTTCACCAGGTCCAGGCTGGTGATTGGCCTGACCCAGTCGCCCGCCCCGCACTCCACCGGCAGCCCCTGGGCCTTGCGTTCGGCAAGCGCTCGGTTGTAGCCGGCAGCGTAGCCCTCCAGGCGATGGCGAATGGGCGCCGACTGCGCCTGGAGGAATCCGTTGACTGCCGCATTGTCGTTCAGCCAGCTGAAGAACAGATCGCTGTCGAGGTTGTCGCGCTGCTCGACCGTCTTGCCTTCGGCACCGAAATATTTCGATCGCTCACCATTGACCGTGAGCACTTCGTCAGCCAGCAGGCACAGGTTGTCCTGGGCATAGGCGTAACCGATGCCATAGCCCAGGCCGCGCTCATCGCTGGCCAGGATGTGCGGCACACCGAAGCTGGTGCGGCGAATCTGCGCCGAAGCATCGCCGGCAACTTCCCGCGCCTGCGCGCCGGCAGCAGCGGTGGCAAGCACAATGGCCAGGCCAAGGCAGGATAAGGGTCGCGATAGTGGGATCACGGGCACTCCTGGGGAATGAGAGGTCATCCCGATCAGACGAGCGGCCGGATGAAAATTTTACGTATTGCGCTACGCGGGAACGTCTTGAAAAGGACGTGGCAGTTTTTTTTCAGTCAGAACTGCAGTTTTCCCGCGCTCATTCGTCCTAATAGTTAGGCACTCATGATTTCGGGACAGTCCACGAAAAGGAGCATTCACATGTACAACCCGCAACTGCAGCCGCAGCGCCAGCGCATCGCTGAGCGCACATCGCCGCAAGACAGCACTGGCGCGCAGGAACGGATCGGCAACGAACAGATCCGCGAACTGTTGCGCGCCTACGGTCTGCGCACCAGCCTGATTCGCCTGAAAGTCATCGATGCGCTGCATTCGGCCGATCGCAGTGGCCGCAGCATCGGCGTACGCGGCGTGCATGCGCAGCTGGAGCAACTGGATATCCCGCTGTCATTCCTGAGCGTGCGCGAAGTGCTCAAGCGACTCTGCACCGAGGGCGTCATCAGCCTGGGCGATGACAAGTGCTACAGCCTTCAGCCTGCAGCCCGCGCCGTGCTGGAGCAGAACGCCTTGCGCTGATTACCCGGCCGGCCAGGAAGGCCGGCTGGCCTGCGTCAGGACTTGACCTTGCGCCGCAGGATGCCGTTGATCACCACGACGACCACGGCGATACCAATGGCCAGGTACTGGAAGGTCTGCTCGCTGATCGTGCCCTGTTTCTGCAGGTAGCTCAGGCCGAACATCACACCCATCATCACCACGATGATGAGGATCGAATATTTGAAGCGCTGCATGTGTGTCATCGGCAATTCCTTGGAGCATCAGGGACAAAAGAGGCTCGTCACGAGCCGGCCACATGATACATGGCCAGATCCACACGCGATGCATTTCCTGCTGAGCTTCGCCGCTCAAGATTGAAAACATGGACGCCCGACTCGTGCCCCGGAGCGACCATGCCAAAACCCCTCCTGCTTTGCGCCTTGCTGTTTCTCCCGCTCACCTGCGCCCACGCCATCGATACCAGCACCCTGCCCCGCGAACAACTGCTCGAGCTCGGCACACGCCTCGAAGCCTCCAGCGGCAGCAACCAATGGCAGCAGTTGTGGCAACAGGTTCGTGGCAACGGCTTGTTGCAGGCCCAGCCAGGCCAGCTGCGCTTCGTCCCTCCCCCCTCGGAACTGCCGGCCATGGTCAGATTGACCCTCGCACAGGCGCAGCATGTGGAACCCTTCGCCATTACCCACGCGCGCTACCGCCGGGTATTCAGCCCGCAAGTCATCGGCTATCGCGGTAGCCAAGCGCTCGAAGCACTATGCGTGGACGTGGACTGGCGCGCATTGCCCGCCGCAGCGGTTTCCGCCCCTCAAAGCTACCTGGGCTTGGCAAGCCTGCGCAAAGCCTACCCCTGCGATTGAAATGGGTACCTACACCCTTGGAACACACCTAAAAAGTCGACCGAGGAAGAACAAGACCTACTGCAAAATCACGGCTCAACTTCCTACGCAAGAGCTCTCCTCTGCCTGCAACAAACGCTCTACAGGAACTACAGAGCATGGGCCACTTGGCGCCTAGGAATGATCGGGAGAGGTGGCTGAGAATCCCTGGGCACCCATCGTGCTGGCCTCTAAGACACAGGGAAATCGAATATGGAACTGCCAGATCTGACTGCAATCGATGTCGCCCAGCTACCTCATTCACTGCAATCGCTGATCGAGTGCATCGGCCTTGAAAATGCGTACCGGCTGACCTGCGCCTACGGCGGCCGCCCCAAGTACATCCCCAAACACCGTGACCGCACACGGCTGGCCGATCTGCTGCCAGCCGACGCGCTGGACGCACTGATCAAGCGCTATGCCGGCATTGCCCTGGAGATTCCCAAGGCCGACCACTTCCAGCGCCAGTTGCGCAACCTGCAAATTCAGAAAGAAAGTGCCAGCGGGCTGTCGCGCAGCCTGCTCGCGGACAAGTACGGACTGAGCCTGCGTCAGATCGGCAACATCAGGCGCCAGGACAACCACCCCCACTGAAAACCGGACCTGAACATTCACCGCCCCCGCAGGAGTATCACCCATGTCCATTGACAACAGCCTGATCGGTTCCGTCATCAACTCTTTACCCATGGACCGCATGATTGCCGGCCCCTTGCAGGCCATGGTTCAGGCGCAGGTCACCGCGAGCAAGTCGTACGCCGACTTCCTCATGAATGTCTGCATCCAGGATGGCAAGGCAGTCGCCATCCAGTTCGACTACGACGAAACCATCGTCGGTGAGGATGGCGAGTACAAAGGCATCGTCGCCAAGAGCATGAAGGTGCCACTGCTGGCGGCCATCACCCACCCGAACATTGCCATCGACGAAGGCAAGATCGAGTTCGAGATGACCATCAACCAGATGGCCGAGGACCGATCCTCCAAGGAGGCGGAAGGCAGCATGGAGGCCTCGCTCGGCTGGGGACCTTTCAAACTGAATGTGAAAGGCAGTGTAAGCCACAAGTCGGAGCAGACTCGCAAGACCGATACCCGCGCGCGCTACGCCTTCAACACTACCGTGCGCCGTCAGCAACCACCGGAAGCCCTCATGCGCGTGATGGAATTCCTCACCGATGCCGCAACCAAACCTACCGTGCTCGCCAGCTCAGAGCTACGCAGTACCGACAGCATCTCCAGCGAAGACACTCTGGCCGGCGCTGAGAAACCCGCTGCAACGTCTTGAGACGCAATGCCCTACCTCGCCCACACCTGCCGCAGGTCCCCTCCGGGGCACCTGCGGCCTGCGCACTGGAGGCCCTTGATTGGATCAGCCCTGCGAACACGCTCAACCGACTCCCATGACATCCACCGACCTGCGCGACATCACGCGCGGGCTCCAGGAAGCCGCCGCGGCAACCAATACCCTGATTGCCCAGCAGTACCTCAGACTTTTCGATCAATTCTTCGATGTGGACGCCGAGCAGCCCGGCATGCCGATGCGCGCCAAGATGGTCGAAGTGGCGATGGACGACACGCACACCTTGCGCATCCCGTTGATTGCCTTGGTGTCCACCAAGGGCCTGGCCCTGGAGCGCATGCAGGTCGACCTGTCGGTTCACGTGAAGAACGCTCAAGCCCGACAGGACGTGCTGCAGCAGGCCAACGAAGCCACCTCGTGCTCGCACTTCAAGGTCACCGTGGGCGCCCAGGCGCGCCGCGGCGAAGGACGCGACCCCGACGAAGTACAGATCCGCATGCAGTTCCAGGCCTGCGAGCCGCCCGAGGCGATCAACCGGCTGATCGAGGAGTACACCAACCTGATCCTGCCTGTGCGCACACCGCCCACACCCGCCCCGGCGCGAGGCGCAGACGGCAACGAGTTCATCGAAGCCGCCACTGTCCGCCGATCAGATCAGAAGTCGCGTTTGTAGAAGATGTCCAGCGAGCTCGCCAGCCCGCTGGCGGCCTCCAGATAGACCTTCTTGCTCAGTTTGTAGCGCAAGGCAATGGTGTTGGCTGGCTCGAACACACCGACCCCATAACGCAGGCTGAGGCGTTCGGTCAGGTTGCCGCTGGCCACCACGTTGGTCTTGTTGCCCGAACCTTCGGTGTCGAGCTGGAAATCATCGATTCCCAGGCTCGAGGCCAGGCTCCCGGTAATCCCGGCACTACCGGCGAGGCCCAGGCCCAAGGCCGCTTCAGCCAGCATGTTGTTATCCTCGCCCGAGTTGCCCAGGGGACGTCCCAGCACGAGATACGACAACGCCTGCTCCTGGCTCATGGCCGGCTCCGAGAACACTTGGGTAGTCGGCTGCTCGGCACTGCCGCTCAGGCGGATGCCAGCAATCACGTCATCGACCTTGCGGATCGCTTCGATATCCAGGTATGGCTGATCGAGGGGGCCTGCGAACAACAGGCGCGCACGACGGATGGTCAGGCGCTGGCCGTAGGCTCGATAACGACCGTCAGCCAGGCTCAATTCACCACGGGTGTCCAGGTTGTCACCTATGTGCACATGACCCAGCAGGTTGGCGGTCAGGCCAAAGCCGCTGAAGGACAACTTGTCACGACCGACTTCGACATCGATGTCCATCGCGACCGCCATCGGCGGCGTACCCTCTTCGGTCTGGTGGCCGATAATCACCGTGTCGTCGGAGACCTTCACCGTCGAAGGCGGCAGCTCGCGCACGGTGATCTTGCCCTTGGGTACCTGAACTTTGCCGGTCACTGCCAGCTTGTCGCCGGACAGGCGGATATTGAGGTCCGGCGCGACCTCCAGCGCGGCATAGGGCTCGACGCTCACTGGAAGCTGCTGACCTTGCAAACGCAAGTCGACAGCCAACGCCTGCCCCCAAGCCAATTCGCCGGCCAATTGCCCGCGCCCGGCCTCGCCACTTCGCCAGTCACCGCTGATCCGGATCTGCTCCCCGGCCACGAGCGCACGCAACGACAAGTCTTCCAGGCTGACCGGCAACTCGGCGCCACTGACATGCCCGCCGCTAAGCGTCAAGTTGCCGTTGACCTGGGGCGCCAGCAAGGTACCCGACAAACGCCCGTCGCCGTTGAGTTGCCCGGCCAGGCGCTCGACCATCGGCACGAAAGGCCGGGCGATCGACAGGTCCAGCCCGGAAAGGCGAAATTCACCGGAAAGCGGTTTGTCCCGGCCCAGGGGATCGATGCGTGTCGACAGGTTCAACTCCCCCAACCGGTCGCCACGAAACGCCAGCGACGTGTCTACCCGCCGCGGTGCCAAGGTACTGTCCAGGCGGAGCGTCTGGTAGGGGAAGTCGATCCAGCGCCCGTTATCGCGGACCCGCAGCGTGCCGCCGCTGGCATCGATGCGCACCGTGCCTTTGGGGCCGCTGGCCGGCATATCCAGGTTGATGTCGGCATTGAGCATGCCTTGCCAGGCGAAATCCTTCGGCAGCCACTGGGCAAGACTGTCGATGGGGAACTGCTTGAGGTGATAGCGCAAACGTGGATCCGGCGCTAGGCGCTGATCCTCGCCACACAGGCTGGCAGCGCCGGAGCGCCAGCAATGTGCACCGAAGTCGAGCTGGCCGTTGGCCAGGCGCTGCAGGCGTGCGGGGGCTTGCAATTGCCAGTCCTGACCGCCCGCCTGGATGCGCCCGCTGGCCAGGCGGCCACGCCAATCACCCTTGCCGAGCGCGCCGTCCAACGCAAGGTCGAGCTTGAGCTGAGGGCCATTCAGCGCCACTGTCAGCGCCTGCTGACGGATATCACCTTTGCCCGTGGCATCAAGATTGCCCAAGGCCGTTTCGCCCAGGCGGATATTGCCGGCCTTGAGGGTGATCAGTCCACGCTGGGCGCTGTCCAGGCGTGCGTCGAGATCCAGGCGCTGTATGCGGTTGTCGGCTTGGGCCAGCTGTTGCCCCTGGAGACTCAGGGAACCCTGCGGCGCAGCCAGCGTGCCAGCCAGATCGAGGCGACCTTTGACCTGCCCTTGCAAGCGCGGCCACAGCTGGCCAAGGCGCGGCAGGTCGATATCGAGGCGACCGGCAAGGCGTTGCTGCAGGCTGCCACTGCCATTGATCCGGTTGTCACCCAACTGGATCGCCAGCGCACCGAGCGTCCACGCCTCACCTGCACCCTTGGCATCCGCCTTGAGCACTGCCGGCTGGCCACGCAGGCGCCCTTTGAGGTCAAGTTGGGCATCGAGCTGCAAACGCTCGTTCTTCAATTCGCCCTTGCTGCGCAGCGGGCCCGCCAGGGTGCCCGGCAGCTCCGCCAGCCAATAGGCGGGGTCGAGCGCCGACAGTTGCAGATCGACATCCCAGGTAATCGCGTCGGCAAAGCCCAGCGCCACCGCGCCCGATGCCTTGCCCTGCCCGGCGACCAATGCCAACTGTGGCAGGCGCACCTGGGTCAGGTCGCCATCGAACGGGCTGGCCAGGCTGAAAGCACCGGCCGGGCCATCGAGGTCTCCTTTGAAATCACCGTTGTAGGTACCGTCGCGATAGTGCACCTGGGCGTTGAAGCGTTTGAGCGTGACTTGCGGTGCTTCGTCCATCGGGTACAGACGCAGCCAGGGAAAATCGAGCCAGTCGATCCGGGCATCGGCCGTCAGCCCTTGCTGCCAGTCGGCACTGGCCTGCAACGTGAGGCGCTGGGTCTCACTGGCGCTGAGGTCCAATGTCTCGAGCCGGGCTCCCTTGGCATCGACCTTGCCATTCAGGGCCAGGGCCACTGGCCCCTGCTCGGCCGGAAGGCTGGCCGTACCCTTGAGCAGGTATCCCTTGAGCAGGTCACCCTTGGCCTGAAGGTTGAGCTGATTCAGTTGCAGTGGGTCGGGTAACGAGGCAGAGGGCCGGAACGTCTCGGCGCGGATCTGCAGTGTCGCGGGCAAGTGATCGGCCAGCGCTTGCAGCTCACCCTCGAGCTTCGCCTCCAGATAACCCGTGCTGGTGCCCTCGAGGGCCAAGGTCTTCTGCAGGTCGCCCTTGGCATTGAGCACCAATTGCCAGGCCTGACCATCCACTGCCGGCAGTTGCAGGGTGGCATCGGCCTGAAGCGGCCAATCACCCTGGGGCAACAGATTGCCCTGCAGGCTCAGGTGCAGGTCGTCACGCTGCAATTGCAGGGCGTCGATACGCAGGCCTTCGGTAGTCCAGTGGGCGGCCAGTTGCAGGTCGCCGAGCAGGTCACTGCCATCCAGGCGTAACTGACCGATCTTGACCTCACCCAGCTCGATTGCGATCGGCAAACGCAGTTCGGGCAGTTGCAACGGCCCTGTGTCCGGCTGTGCCTCACTCGCAGCGAACACCATGTCGATGCGCTCGGCTTGCAACCGCTGCACGCACAGCGTGGCGCGCAACAGGCACGATGGTGACCATTGCAGTTGCGGTGCCTGCAGCTCGACCCGGCTGCCATCCTGGGTCCAGACCACACGAGCGGCCTGCCATTGGCCTCCCAGATGGCCCTGGAAGTCCTCGACCTCCAGCCCCGGCACCAGGCCCAGGGCCCAGCGGCTGCCCGCTTGCGTTCCCAGTACCAAAGCTGCGCAAAGCCCCACCAGCATCAGCAAGCCCAATACGATCGACAACACAGGTTTGAGCAGGCGCATCACAGTTCAGGCCCCATGGAGAAATGCAGCCGGATACCACCGTCGTCGTCCAGCGCGCGCGCCAGGTCCAGACGCAGCGGCCCAACTGGCGAGACCCAGCGCACGCCGATGCCGACCCCGGTTTTGAGGCTGGGCAGCTCCAGCGAATTGAACGAGTTGCCCTGGTCGATGAAGGTCGCCACGCGCCATTTCTCCGTGAGCGAATACTGGTACTCGGCACTACCGGCCACCAGGTAGCGGCCACCGATACGGTCGCCCTTGTTGTTCTTCGGCGACAGCGTCTGGTAGTCATAGCCCCTTACGCTCTGGTCGCCACCGGCGAAGAAGCGCAGCGAGGGCGGTATGTTCTGCTGGTAGCCGTTGGTAGCGCTGCCACCGAACTGCACGCGCCCGAGGAAGCGATGGTTCTGCCCCAGGGTGGTGAGGCCCTTGAGCAGGACATTGCCATGCACCAGGTTGGTGTCGGAGCCCAGCCCTTCCTTGGCCGCCCGCAGGTCGAACTGCAGGCGGTAGCCATTGTGCGGGTCGATGCGGTTGTCACTGCGCAAATAGGAAAAGCTCACCCCAGGCATCAGCAGGTTGCTCAGCCCGGAGTCGTCGCCCAGGCGGTATTCCTCGCGCTGGTACTTCAGCGAGATCACCCGCTGCCAGCCGCTGGGCAATTTGCTGTGCCATTCGGGGCCGACAGTCAGCAGCTTGCTGAGGGTGTCGGTGCCGGCGATCTCTTCGTTCTGGTAACCACCGGCAAAGCGCAGCTTGTCGGTCAGTGGAGGGTCCAGCGGGATGTCATACCACAGGCCGACGTTCTGGCGGGGTGCCGAGAGCTCGGTCTCCCAGCCATAACTGTGGCCCTGGGGATTGACCCAGTGCCGTGTCCAGTTGGCCTTGCCCCGTGGCCCCACGTCGGTCGAGAACCCGAGGCCCAGCCCCAGCGTTCGCGGTTTGCGGGTATCCAGGCGCACGTCCACCGGCACCACGTCATCGACCGCCGCCGTCGGCGCCGCATCGACACGTACTCCTTCGAAATAGCCACTGGACTGCAGGTCGTTATTGAGTTCGGCCACCAGTTCTGAATCGTAGGGTGTTCCCGGCTTGAAGCCGACCATGCGTTGCAGCAGGTCGTCGTCCAGTGGTGCGTCGCCGCCGAAGGTCACCTTGCCCAGGCGATAACGCGGGCCACTCTGGTACACCAGTTCGATATCCGCAACGCCTGCTTGCGGGTCTACCGCAAGGCGCTGACGGGAAAAGCGCCCGTCGAAGAAGCCATAGCGCGAAGCCTGGTTCTGGATCAGCCGCTTGGCGTCCTCGTAGACACCATGATTGAGCGGCTCGCCCGGGCGCAATGCCTTGCTGTCCGGAATGCGAAAGGCCTTCATCTCGCTCGCCGGGCCTTCGATGCGCACGGTCACATTGCGCAGGCGCACCGGCTCGCCCGGGTCGACCCGGATGATCAGTTGTACGGGTTGATCGGCCTTGCTCGGCGGCTTGACCTCGGTGTCGATCTGCGCCTGGTAGTAGCCCAGCGCCTGAGCCGCCTTGCGCGCCTGTTCCTCAGCCCCGCGGCTGAACCGCAGCAAGGCCTCCTCGTCGCGATCACCCAGGCTGCCGATGTAGCCTTCGATATTGGCCTGCAACGTCTTGTTGGACGGTTTGACCCGTACCAACAGTTCGCTCTGGCCCCATGCTGTGCAGCTGGCGGCGAGCAACAGCACGCCCCAACCAAGTCTTCCTGAATACGTCATGCGGGGCATGCTACCAGAGCGAAGCGGCAGCGTAAGCCGCAGGAGGTTGCGATCAAGCAATTGGCGGGTTGGAGGACAGCGGATTCGGATGAAAGAACACTCTCTCTCGGATTGGCCCGACCGCGACCTCACCAATCTCCTGATAGCCCTGGCGCTCGTAGAAGGCCAGGTAATGGGCATTGCCGGTGTCGAGGATCACGCCTTGGGTATCGGGATCGTCGGCGCACCAGTCGTGCACCGCCTGTAACAATTGCTCACCATAGTGTTGTCCCTGAAACTGCGGGTGCACCCCCAGCAGAGGCAGCACATGGACTTGCTGACTGGGCAGGCACGCCGCCAGTGCCGCTTGATACTCGAGGTATCGACGGGTGCAGCGCCGGCCTGTTCCCAGCAGCATGCGCAGGCGCCAGGCCCAACTGTCGGCCACTCCAAGGCGACGTTGCGGCGGCACGATCAGCGCGGCACCGACCAGGCGGTCGTCGACCAGCACACCGATTGCCGGCAACTGCAGGTAGAAGTGCTGACGCACCCATTCGCGCACCATCACCCGCAGGCGCCGCTCATAACCCCGCCGCTGTGCATCGAACAGATAGGCGAAGGTCGGCTCGTGGCGATAGGCATGGTAGAGCAGCGAACGCACTTCGCGGCTGTAGCCATCGTCGAGCAGGCTGATATGCGCCGGGGCGTCGGACATTGCGATGATCCTCCTGGAATGTACGTAACAGAGCCTTGGAGGCGTCGTGTCGCACATCGTTCCCCCTCCAGCACGTTAGCAGCGCCCCAGCGACGCTGCCACGCTGGTGATGACGGCCGATGTCGGCTAGCATCCGAGGCTTTTACCAGGATCGTCTTTCCATGAAGATCGTCTCGTTCAACATCAATGGCCTGCGCGCCCGCCCGCACCAGCTGGCTGCGCTGATCGAGAAGCACCAGCCAGACGTCATCGGCCTGCAGGAAACCAAGGTCAGTGACGATCAGTTCCCGCTGGCCGAAGTACAGGCATTGGGCTATCACGTGCATTTCCATGGCCAGAAGGGCCACTACGGGGTTGCCCTGCTCTCGCGCCAGGCGCCATTGTCGCTGGTCAAGGGTTTCAGCACCGATGAAGAGGACGCCCAACGCCGCTTCATCTGGGGCACCTTCGCCGATGCCGACGGCACCCCGATCACCATCATGAACGGCTACTTCCCTCAGGGCGAAAGCCGCGACCACCCCACCAAGTTCCCGGCCAAGCAACGCTTCTACAGCGACCTGCAGACCCTGCTCGAAGGTCAGTTCCGCAATGACCAGCCATTGGTGGTGATGGGCGATGTGAACATCTCGCCCCAGGACTGCGACATCGGCATCGGTGCCGATAACGCCAAGCGCTGGCTCAAGACCGGCAAATGCAGCTTCCTGCCCGAAGAACGTGAGTGGATGGAGCGCCTCAAAGGCTGGGGCCTGGTGGACAGCTTCCGTCACCTGCACCCGGAGGTAGCGGACCGCTTCAGCTGGTTCGACTACCGCAGCCGCGGTTTCGAGGACGAACCCAAGCGTGGCCTGCGCATCGACCTGATCATGGCGTCGCAGGCACTGCTTCCACGCCTGAAGGCGGCGGGCGTCGACTACGAACTGCGGGCGATGGAGAAGCCCTCGGACCACGCCCCCATCTGGCTGGAACTGGCCTGACGGCGCAGGCCACCGGACTCAACCGCGCAGGAACGCCTCGACCGCCTGCGCGGCGCTCACCGGGTCTTCCTGCATGAAGCAATGACCACCCGCCACCTGCCGTTCGCTGACGTTGGCATTGAGCCTCACCAGGCGCCGCACCGAATGCGGCACGAACGGATAGGTGGTTTCACCATGCAGGATCAGCGTCGGCGTGGTGATGCGCTGCAGACTTGGCCACATGCGCGCCGGGAAGGTGCTGAAAATCTCCACCTCACGGCCGGGTCGGCACTTGAGCACCACGCCTTCGCCGCAATCGCCGATGGCATGCCCGATATACGCGTGCAGCGCCGCGTCGCTCCAACCCTTGAAGATCCCCCGCCCCTGCAGCGACGCCAGCGCCGCCTCGCGGTCCGGCCAATGGCTGCGCCGGGTTGCGGCCTTGCGCGCCAGGGCATGACGCCGGTGCAGGCCCACCAGTGCCGCCGCGCCCATCACCCCGATCATGCGTCGGCTGAACAACACCGGATCGAGCAGTACTGCACGCTCGAACAACCCAGGCCTGCTGGCGAGGATCAGCCCGGTCAGCACCCCACCAAAACTGTGTCCGAGCGCATGGCGCGGCACATCGCCAAACACCTGGCGTCCCGCCTCGAATGCTTCCAGGACCAGCTCCGCAGTGCGGTTCCAGCCACGAAAGGCGCCGCCGTGATCGCTGTCGCCGTGCCCCTGGACGTCGCACAACCACAGGTCGAAGTGCTCCCCCAGGCGCATCAGCATGGGCTCGTATGCCAGGCAGCAGAAACCGTTGCCGTGCAGAAAATGCAGCAACGGTTTGCCGCTCGGCTCGGAATGCCAACCCCGTAGCGTGAAACCTTCCGAGCAATCATGGGACCAGGGAATCAGCTGCATCGTGTACCGCACTCATCGAACTAGGAAAACGACGATTCTACAAACAGCAGCGGATACAACGAAATCACCAGCAGCAAGGCCATCAGGACATTGAACAGCATCAGCCAACGCGGATTTTGCAGAAGGTTGCGCAAGGCGCTGCCAAACATGACCCAGATCCCCACGCTGGGCAGGTTGACCAGGGCGAACAACGCAGCGATGACAATCACGTTGAGCACATAGCCCTGGGCCGGGGTGTAGGTCGTGATCGCACCGACCGCCATGACCCAGGCCTTCGGATTGACCCACTGGAAAGCAGCCGCTCCCCAGAAGCTCAGGGGCTTGCGCGTCCCTGCGGCATCCCCGGAGATCGGCCCGGAAGTGGCGATCTTCCACGCCAGGTACAGCAGGTAAGCGGCCCCCACGTAGCGCAGGATGCTGTACAGCGGCGGCCAGGCCTTGAACAGTTCGCCCAGCCCGAACCCCACGCCCAGCACCATCAGCATGAAGCCGATGCTGATGCCCATCGCATGGGGGATCGAACGGCGTACACCGAAGTTGACGCCGGACGCCAGCAACATGGTGTTGTTCGGCCCTGGGGTGATCGAAGAAACGAAGGCGAACAGGATGAATGCGGTGAGCAGATCGTATGAGCCGAGCATGGCAGGGACTTCCGTCAGGTACTGATTATCGTGTCCTGCCACACTAGCGGAACCCCTCACGCCCAGACCGGTACAGTTACCTTAAATTAAACCTATACACATCACTGTACCGCCGCAGAGGGATCGAAGATCTCTTCGATACTCAACTCGAAAACCCCGGCGATGCTGAAGGCCAGCGGCAGGCTGGGATCGTAGCGGCCGGTCTCGATGGCATTGACGGTCTGGCGCGAAACACCGAGCCGCTCGGCCAGTTCGGCCTGCGACCAGCCACGCCCACTTCGCAATTCACGGATGCGGTTGTTCAACGGTAACGCCTCACCCCGATGAAGGTCCCCAGCGCCCACAACGGCCCCATCAGGCTCCAGACCATGAACATCGACAAACGTGGGAAGCCTGCGGTCTCCAGAAAACCGTAGCTGAAGGTCAACAGCGCTGTCGCGACGAATGCCAGCCCCAACGCCTCCAGTTGGATGCGCCGGACCATTTCATCGAGGCTGCGCAGTTGCCGCACCACAGCCCAGGCCATACCGATCATGGCCGGCACAGGCACCAGCGCCACCAGGGTCTTGGCAATGCCTGGCGCCATGGACACGAGGAAATGGCTGCTGACCAGCACACAGGCCATATAGGCGACGAGGAACAGGACGAATGAAATCACATGACGTTTGTGCAGCATGCCAACAGCCTCGGATGTAAAGTGTGTTTTACATTGAAGGCGAGGTCGCGCGCCATGTCAAGCTTGCTTTACATCTCGGCAAGCCGGCCCAGGCCGATTACCATGGTGCCCGCCAACCACAAGGAAGCCTTCATGAGTCTGACCATCCGCCCTGCCCGTCGCGCCGACGCCGCCCAGATCCTCGCCTTCATCACCGAGCTTGCCGACTACGAGCGCGCCCGCCACGAAGTGGTGGCGACCCTGGCCGATATCGAGCACAGCCTGTTCGATGAAGGCAGCACCGTGCACAGCCTGATGTGCGAGCGCGACGGCACGGCCATCGGCTTTGCCGTGTACTTCTATAGCTACTCGACCTGGCTGGGCCGCAACGGCATTTACCTCGAAGATCTGTACATCACCCCCGAACAACGTGGCGGCGGTGCTGGTCGCCAGGTACTGCGGCACATCGCTCGCGAGGCCGTAGCCAGAGGTTGCGGGCGCCTGGAATGGAGCGTGCTGGACTGGAATGAACCGGCTATCGGTTTTTACCAGGCGCTGGGCGCAGAAGCGCAAGATGAATGGGTACGTTATCGCCTGGACGGCGAGCGCCTGAAGGCATTCGCACAGGGGTAAGCCGCGCCCGACCACACGACTGTGTCAAAAGTGTTACCCGGCCCCGTCCACCCAGCAAAAAATCGGGTAACACGGAAACAATTCGAGAGATTTTCAGGTCGTGAAAAATCGGCTCAAATCTATAAAACCTTGATTTTAAAGGAAATTTAAAAGTTGGCACGGCATCTGCTTTATCTCTGGCACAACAAAAATAAAAAAACGTGACACCCCAAAAAAAAAAAACAACATGCACCGGCTCTGACATAACAAGAACAACACGGCAGAGGCGCAGCAAGCAGATTTTTTTGGAGTAGGCACGCGTTCCAGGGGTTCGTCCCCGCGACCTGACGCAGAACAACAAAACTACCTTGAGGTAGCGACTGTCAGGATCGGATCAGCAATGATGAAGGCAGGTCAGCGCTCAAAAAAATACGTTTGCTCTTGGCCCCGGATAGGGGCCCGGTTACACCGAAACAGGCTGACAAAAACAACAACAGGCCGGTTTTCAATAATAAAAAGAGCAGGCAACAACGCTTTGAGGGGAGCTTCGGCTCCCCTCAGTGCTTTGTGTTTTCCTCATTCTTCGCCTCACCACCCTCCCCCTCGACCTTCTCCACCAGCACCGGCATGCTGCTCAACACCAGCAAGGCCAGCACCGTGCTGACCAACGCCGTCGCCTCGCGCCCCATGCCCGCCGCCGTGCCGATCGCCGCCGTCATCCACAGGCCTGCCGCCGTCGTCAGCCCTTTAACGTGATTGGTGTCCTGGCCATGGCCCTTGAGAATGGTGCCCGCGCCGAGAAAACCGATCCCGGCGACGATCCCCTGTATCACCCGGCTCAGCGCCTGTGCATCGGCACCGGCCATGCTCGGTGCCAGCACGAACAGGGCTGCACCCATGGACACCAGCATGTGTGTCCGCACCCCGGCCGACTTGCCCTTGTGCTCGCGCTCGAAACCCAACACCGCGCCGAGCACCGCCGCCATCAGCAGACGCACGAGAATCCGCGTCACCTCGCCTTCATCGGTGATGTCGGTGAACTCTGCCCGTATCGCTTGCCAAACATTCTGCCACCAGGAATCCATGGGTTTCTCCACACCAGAGCGCCGTGGCCTATTGAAAGGTTGACCGCTGCGTTTGCCCCGAGTGCGGCAGCATCCGCCCGGCGGAACGATGCAGCAACCCGAAGCGCGCTGTGGTCACACCCGTAACCACCTGCGGAGGGTAACGTCATGCCGGTAGAAATCGACGAAAGCAACCAACGCTGCACACTGATCGGTGACAAGCTGCGCATAGAAGGCCTGGGGCCGGAGATCGAGATCTTCACCGATGAACAGCTGCGCATGTCGGTCGCGGTGCTGGCGGGTGAACGCATACCAATCACCGAAGCCGAAGCCGACGCCCTGACCGTGATCGGTGCGGTGGATAGTCGCAGACATCTCAAGAGCAGTGCTCCAGGCTCCGTAATCTGAGGGCTGCAAGGGACTTCTCGTTCATCTGATATGGTTTTTATCGCTCTACCTGAGCCTGTGCTGTAAACAGATCGGGGGCCATAGTGCCCGGGCCTGATCGAGGCCTGATGAGCGAACCACCATGAGCGAGAGAATCCCCTTCCGAATCATCCAGATCGAGCCTGCGGCCAAGACCCCCAAGCGCCACGCAGACGGGCGTATCCAGACCCGCAGCTTCACAGGCCTGTACCGCAACCTGCGGATCGGCTTCGCCGGCCTGTTGTTCGTGTTGTTCTTCGGCACGGCCTGGCTGAACTGGAACGGTCGCCAGGCCGTGCTCTGGGACCTTGCCGACAGCAAGTTTCACATCTTTGCCGCAACCTTCTGGCCACAGGACTTCATCCTGCTGTCGGCACTGCTGATCATCTGCGCCTTCGGCCTGTTCGCCATCACCGTCTTCGCCGGGCGGGTGTGGTGTGGTTACAGCTGCCCGCAGAGCGTCTGGACCTGGCTTTTCATGTGGTGCGAGAAGGTCACCGAAGGCGACCGCAACCAGCGCATCCGCTTGGCCGCCGCGCCCTGGAGCCTCGGCAAGTTCGCCCGCCGCAGCCTCAAGCATGGGTTGTGGCTGGCCATCGGGGTGATCACTGGCCTCACCTTCGTCGGTTACTTCACCCCCATCCGCCCGCTGGCCCACGAGCTGTTGACCCTTCAGCTGGGCGGCGTAGCGTTGTTCTGGGTGGTCTTTTTCACTGCCGCCACCTACCTGAACGCCGGCTGGCTGCGTGAAGCCGTGTGCATGCACATGTGCCCCTATGCGCGCTTTCAGAGCGTCATGTTCGACAAGGACACCCTGGCCGTAGCCTACGATCCAGGTCGCGGTGAAAGCCGTGGCCCCCGCAAGAAAGGCAGCGACCGTCAGGCACAGCATCTGGGCGACTGCATCGACTGCACGCTGTGCGTGCAGGTCTGCCCCACCGGCATCGACATCCGCGACGGCCTGCAGATGGCCTGTATCGGTTGCGCTGCGTGCATCGACGCCTGCGACGGGGTCATGGACAAGATGGGCTACCCTCGCGGCCTGATCGGCTACAAGTCCGAACACAACCTCCAAGGCGGCCGCACCCACTGGCTGAGACCGCGCCTGCTGGGTTACGCCACGGCCCTGCTGGTCATGATCGGTGCACTGGTGATGGCCTTGCAGATGCGCCCGATGGTGTCGCTGGACGTCATCAAGGACCGCGGCCTGTTCCGTGAAAATGCCCAGGGCCAGATAGAGAATATCTACCTGCTCAAGATCATCAACAAGACCCAGCATCCCCAGCACTATCGACTACGTCTGGTCGACGCCGAAGGCTTCGTGCTGCACGGCAAGCAAGCGATATTCATTCCTGCCGGAGAAATGAGCGAACTGCCGGTATCGGTGGCGATGCTCGCCGACCGCCCCACGAGCAGTTCGGTAGACCTCACATTCGAAGTACAGGACAGCGACCAGCCGCAGGTGCACAGCCGTGCACGCAGCCGTTTCGTTGCGCCGCTCAACCGCTGATCCCTTACACTGCCTTGAACCTTGCCTGCCAGGCCGAATAACACAACGATGAAACGCTACGAACGATTCGCCGACGATATCGCCGAACTGATCCGCTCCGGGGTGCTTGGCCCCGGACAGCGTGTGCCCTCGGTACGCTACGCCAGCCAGACCCATGGGGTCAGCCCCTCCACGGTGTTCCAGGCCTATTACCTGCTCGAGCGCCGCGGGCTGATTCGTGCCCGGCCGCGTTCGGGCTACTTCGTCAATACCCACGCACCTCGCCAGTTCAGCGAACCACAGGCACAGGCACCGGTCAGCGAATCCACCGATGTCGACGTCAGTGCCCTGGTATTTTCCATCCTTGATTCGATCAAGGACCCTCACACCGTCCCCTTCGGCTCGGCCTTCCCCAGCCCCACCCTGTTCCCGCTGCAGCGCCTGGCCCGCTCGCTGGCCAGCGCCAGCCGCGCCATGGACCCACGCGTGGTGGTCACCGACCTGTCACCGGGCAACCCGCAGTTGCGTCGCCAGATCGCCCTGCGCTACATGGTCGCCGGCCTGATGCTGCCGATGGAAGAGCTGCTGATCACCAACGGCGCGCTGGAAGCCCTCAACCTGTGCCTGCAGGCAGTCACAGAGCCGGGGGATCTGGTTGCCATCGAAGCCCCGGCCTTCTACGTGTGCCTGCAGGTGCTCGAACGACTGAAGCTCAAGGCCGTGGAAATTCCCGTGCACCCACGTGAAGGCATGGACCTGGGGGTGCTGGCACAAACCCTGGAGAAACACCCGGTCAAGGCCGTATGGTCGATGACCAACTTCCAGAACCCGGTCGGTGCGAGCATGCCCGAGGCGAAAAAGCAGGCACTGGTCGAACTCCTGCACCGCCACCAGGTGCCGCTGATCGAGGACGACGTCTACGCCGAGCTCTACTACGCCCAGCAAGCGCCCAAGCCGGCCAAGGCCTTCGACCGCGACGGCCTGGTCATGCACTGCGGCTCGTTCTCCAAGAGCCTCGCCCCAGGCTACCGGGTGGGCTGGGTCGCCGCCGGCCGTTTCGCACAGAAGATCGAGCGGCTCAAGCTGATGACCTCGCTGTGCGCCTCGATGCCGGCCCAGGCCGCCATCGCCGACTACCTGCAACATGGCGGTTACGATCGCCACCTGCGCAAGTTGCGCTACGCCCTGGAAGGCCAGCAGGCCAACATGCTCGCCGCCATTGCCCGCCATTTCCCGGCGCAGACACGGGTCAGCCAGCCCGCCGGCGGCTACTTCCTGTGGCTGGAACTGCCCGAGCAGATGGACGCGCTCAAGCTGTTCCACATGGCCCTGGCGCAAGGCATCAGCATCGCACCGGGGCCGATCTTCTCGCCGACCCGGCGCTTCGGCAACTGCATCAGGCTGAACTACGGCAGCCCGTGGAACGACGCCACGGAGACTGCGATGGAGACACTGGGGCGTATCGTGCGCTCGTTTTGAAGGATCAGCCGCTATAGTGAGGCTACCTGCCCATGGACGAGCATGCGATGGACGACCCTATCCAACTGCGTCAACAGATTCTGGCCTTGCAGCAGCGCAACGGCGAGCTGGAAAACCGGCTGGCGCAGCAAGCCGACGTATCGCCCTTGGACAACGTCCTGTTGCGCCGAGTGCACGAGCAACTCGAGCAGCGCTTCGACCAGACCCTGGCCGAACGCCGGCTGTTCATCGAGCTGGTCGATCAGCCTGGCCAATGTCTTCGTCATCGCCCCGGACCTGCGTCTGCAAGCGATCAACCGTACTGCCCGACAGACATTCCAACGCCTGCACGGTTTCTGCCCCAGGACCGGCGATCGCCTGGATGAAGCGCTTGCCGGCCTGCCACAGCCGCTCCAATGCCTGCTACCCCTGGTCAACCGAGCGCTGGCGGGTGAAACGGTGATCGAAAGCGTCGCCTTCGACGGGCCGCCCTATCGGCGCCACTACGAGCTGCGGATCACCCCGCTGCACAGCGACGAACGCCCGCCACTCAGCGCCTGCCTGTTCGCCTACGACATCACCGAGCGCACCCTTGAGCAGGAGCGCCTGCGCGAAGCCGAGCAGGCACTGCGCCAGGCGCAGAAAATGGAAGCGGTCGGCCAACTCACCGGCGGCATCGCCCACGACTTCAATAACCTGCTCGGTGGCATCTTCGGTGCGCTGGAGCTTGCCAAGCCACGCCTGTGCGGGCCGCAGAACGATGAGGTGAGCCGGCTGTTCGGCATCATCGAGCAAAACGCGTCCAAGGCCGCGTCACTGGTGCAGCGCCTGCTGGCCTTCTCGCGCAGACAGACATTGCTGCCCCGCGCCACCGATATCCAGCAACTGGTCGGCGACATGCTTGCGCTGCTGCAGAGCTCGCTGCGCTCGGACATCGAGCTCATCGATCGCACAGCTTCACAGCTGTGGCCAACCTGCATCGACCCCTCGCAACTGGAAAGCGCGCTGCTCAACCTGTGCAACAATGCCCGCGATGCCATGCCCGACGGTGGCACCTTGGTGATTCATTGCGAAAACCTGGAAATGACCCCGGCGCAAGCCCGACGTCTGCGCCTCGCCCCGGGCCAATACCTGCACTTGCGAGTCGAGGACAACGGCCAGGGCATGCCAGCGGAGGTGGCGCAACGAGCCATCGAACCGTTCTACACCACCAAGCCGCTCGGGCAGGGCACTGGCTTGGGGTTGTCCATGGTATACGGCTTCGTGCGGCAGTCTGGAGGGCAAATGCACCTCGACTCGATTCCGGGCAACGGCACCTGCGTTCACCTTTACCTGCCCAGGGCCAAAAACCTTCCGCCCCCCGAACCGCAGAGCCTGCCGGCCCCGCCCCCTGCGCGGTCAATCCTGCTGGTCGAGGACCAGGCGGCGATGAAGCTGGTCATCAGCGAGCTGCTGAGCGAGGCGGGCTACGACGTGCATGCCTTCGCCAGCATCGACCGGGCGCTTGCCGCCCTGCGCAAGGGGCTGCGCCCGGACCTGCTGGTCGGCAACATCGCCTTGTCCGACAGCCCCAAGGGTCGGCAACTGATCGAAATGAATGCGGCCCTGACACCTGGCTGCACAGCCTTGCTCATCACCGGCTACGCCACCCAGACGCTGGCAGACCACGACGGGTTGCCAACAAATATCGAAATCATTTCCAGCCCGTTCGAGCTCAAAGCACTGCTCGAACGGGTGACACACATCCTGGGCTGAAGCTCAGCGCCCGCCCCCCAGATCGATGAAGCTGCCGGTGGAATAGGATGCTTTCTCCGACAACAACCAGAGGATCGCCTCGGCCACTTCCTCCGGTTGCCCACCGCGGCCCATGGGTAGGCCAGGTTCGAGCTTGGTGACGCGCTGGGCATCACCGCTCAGGGCGTGAAAGTCGGTATGGATATAACCGGGACGCACGCCGTTGACCCGCACCCCCTCGCCCGCCACTTCCTTGGCGAGCCCAAGGGTGAAGGTGTCCAACGCGCCCTTGGAAGCGGCATAGTCGACGTACTCGTTGGGCGAGCCCAGGCGTGCGGCCACCGACGACACGTTGACGATCGCACCACCCTGCCCGCCATGGCGCCGGGACATGCGCAGCAAGGCATGTTTGGCACAGAGCATCGGGCCGACCACGTTGGTTTTCATCAGCTTGAGCAGGCGGAATTCGGACATCTCGTCGACCCGGCTCTGAGTCGCGATGGTCCCGGCATTATTGACCAGTGCGGTGACAGGGCCCAGCTCCTGGTCGATCCGCTGGAACACCTGGATCACTTCATCCTCGACGCTGGCATCGGCCCGCACGGCGATGGCCTGGGCGCCCAGCCCCCGAACCTCAGCCAGGATGCGTTCGGCAGCGTGATCGTCGGCGTGATAATTGATGCAGATGCGGTAGCCCTGTTGCGCCGCCAACCGCGCGGTCGCGGCACCGATACCGCGGCTGGCGCCAGTGATGAGAATGACCTTGTCCATGAAACTGCCACTGTCGAAGGAATAGACCTACAAGGTTAGGGGAAAAGCCCCGATCGCGGCAACGGCTGCACGCAGCCGTGCCGCAAGTAAACCTCAGTGCCCCGCCGAAGCGGGTCCGGCTTTGGCCGTGAAGGGCGGACGAGCGAGCCACACCAGCAGGATCAAGGCGCCAAACACCCAGGTCAGCAAGGTGAAGTAGTCCACCGTCGACATCATGTAGGCCTGGCTGTTGAGGATCTGCTCAAGCTGCGCATAGCTCTGCGGACTCGCCCCGCCGAGTTGCTCGAGGGTGTGACGCGTTGCCGGGTCGTACTGACTGATGTGCTCGCTCAGGTAGGCGTGGTGCTGGTCGGCCCGGCGGATCCAGATCCAGGTGGTCAGCGAGGCGGCGAAACTGCCGCCGAGTGTACGCAGGAACGTGGCCAGCCCAGAGCCGTCGGCAATCTGATGCGGCGGCAGGTCCGAAAGCAGGATGGTCAGGGTCGGCATGAAGAACAGCGCTACCCCGATCCCCATGAACAATTGCACCAGGGCGATGTGCAGGAAGTCGACCTCGCTGGTGAAACCCGCACGCATGTAGCAGCTTGCGCCAATGGCCAGAAAGGCGATCCCTGCCAGCAGGCGCAGGTCGAAGCGATGCGCATACTTGCCAACGAAGGGCGACATGATCACCGGCAGCAGGCCGATCGGCGCTACCGCGAGCCCCGCCCAGGTCGCCGTGTAGCCCATCTGCGTCTGCAGCCACTGGGGCAGGATCAGGTTGATGCCGAAGAAGCCCGCATACCCGCCCACCAACACCAGGGTGCCGATGCGGAAATTGCGGTGCACGAACAGCCGCAGGTTCACCACCGGGTGCCGATCGGTGAGTTCCCAGATCACGAAGATGGCCAGGAAGACCGCGGAGATCAGGCTACCCACCACGATGAACGAGGACTCGAACCAATCCAGGTCGTTACCCTTGTCGAGCACCACCTGCAACGCGCCGACACCGACGATCAGCGTCAGCAGGCCGATGTAATCCATCGGCTGGCGACTGGTGGTCACCGGACGTGTGCGCATCTGCTGGCGTACAACGGCGGCAGCGAACAGACCGATCGGTACGTTGATGAAGAAAATCCACGGCCAGCTATAGCTGTCGGTGATCCAGCCGCCGAGGATTGGCCCGGCAATCGGGGCCACCACCGTCACCATTGCCAGCAACGCAAGGGCCATCCCCCGTTTGGCGGGAGGGTAGACCGCAATCAGCAAGGTCTGGGTCATCGGATACAAGGGGCCTGCGACCACGCCTTGGAGCACGCGAAAGCCCACGAGCTCGGGCATCGACTGGGCAATACCACAGAGAAACGACGCCAGCACGAACAGCAAGGTGGCCCAGATGAACAGTTTCACCTCGCCAAAGCGGCGGCTCAGCCACCCCGTCAGCGGCAGCGCAATGGCATTGCTTACCGCAAACGAGGTGATGACCCAGGTGCCCTGCTCGTAGCTCACCCCCAGATTGCCGGAAATGGTTGGCAACGCCACGTTGGCGATGGTGGTGTCGAGCACCTGCATGAAGGTCGCCAGCGACAACCCAATGGTGGTCAGCAGCAGGCTCGGCGGGGTGAACTGGGCGGATGCGCCGTTGCTCATCGCTGCGCCGTCTTGCCACTGGCGGCGCTGTTGTCATGGATCAGCTGGGCGATCAGACGATCGGCCTCGGCCAACTGACGGTCATACACCTGGGTGGTGTAGCTGGCCTGTTGCGGCGGCTGTTGGGCCAGCGCCGGGCCACTCTGGTCGTGCAGGTCGACCTCGACCACGGTGGACAGGCCGATGCGCAGCGGATGGTCCTTGAGCTGCTCGGGGTTCAGGTGCACCCGCACCGGCACACGCTGGACGATCTTGATCCAGTTGCCCGTGGCGTTCTGCGCGGGCAGCAGGGCGAAAGCACTGCCAGTGCCGGCGCCCAGGCTGTCGACCGTCCCGCTGTACTTGACTTCGCTACCGTACAGGTCGGCGGTGATCTCCACTGGCTGACCGATACGCATGTCACGCAGTTGGGTTTCCTTGAAGTTGGCGTCGATCCATACCTGGTCGAGCGGAATCACCGCCATGGTCGCGGTGCCCGGCTGCAGGCGTTGCCCCAATTGCACGGTGCGCTTGGCGACGTAGCCGGTCACCGGCGCCACCAACGTGGTGCGAGCGTTGTCCAGGTAAGCCTGACGCAGGTCGGAGGCGGCGGCCATCACGTCCGGGTGCGACGACACCACGGTGTCGTCGATCAGCGCAGTGCTGGTGTTGAGTTGCTGGCGGGCGTTGTCCAGGGCGCTCTGCGCGGCGGTCAGGTCGTCGCGTGAGTGCGACAGCTCTTCAGCGGCGATCGCCCCGCTGTCAGCCAGGACCTTGCGCCGGCCATAGTTCTCGCGGGCCTTCTTCAGTTCGGCCTGGCGCGTCTGCACCTGGGCCTTGAGTGCATCGACGTTACTGTACAAGCCGCGCACCTGGCGCACCGTGCGCGCCAGCTTGGCCTCGCTGGCCTGCAGCGCGACCTCGCTGTCACTGGGGTCAAAGCGCAACAGCACCTGTCCGGCTTGCACCAGGTCGCCATCGTCGGCGCCGATGCTGGTGACGGTACCCGTCACCAGTGGGGTGATCTCCACCACATTACCGTTGACGTAGGCATCGTCGGTGCTTTCGTGCCAGCGCCCGACCAAGCTGTACCAGGCCCAGCCGGCGGCGCCGGCCAATATCAATACCAGCAGCAGGGCCAGCAGCCAGGTCTTGCGCTTGCGCGTGGCGTCGGGCACTTCGGCGGGAGTGGGTGCATCCGAGGGTGTGGCCATGAGAAGTACCTTTGAATCAAGTCGGATCAGGGGTGCGATCGCCGAAACGGGCAATCGTCAACGGGTCGCTGGCGGCCAAGAGAATCTTTGCCAGCAGCGTCTCGAGGATTTTGAGCTCGTCGGGTTCGAGCGAACCGACCAGCTCGTTCATCGCCATTGCCCCGATCTCCGGCAGACGGTCAGCCAGACGTTGACCGTCGTCGGTCAGCGCCAGCCGCACCTGACGACGGCCGTCGGGGCAGCGGTTGCGCAGGATCAGGCCCTTCTGCTCGAGGCGATCGAGCATGCGCGTCATCGAACCGCTGTCCAGCCCCAGGCAGCGGCACAGTTCGGCCGGGGTATCTACCTGGTACTGGGTCACGATGATCAGCACCTTGAACTGCGCAGCGGTAACGCCATCAGCTTCCAGGTGCCAGTCGAGAATGCGGTCCTTCAATAACGAGGCGCGGCCGAGCAACATGCCAATGGCGCAGGTCTGGAAGTTTTCCGGGGTGAAATGGGCCATCGGCATCGCTCAGAAAAGATGTTAGAAAATATTACTGCCTAGGCAGTTAATGTCAAAGCTTTTATTAGCAGGCTATCTAAGTCGTTGGTCCCTCAGCCCTCTCGGTGCCCCCAATGCCGCTGCGCCGGAAAACCGACGAAAAAAATCGCAACTGATAGTCATTCGCCATTATCTTGGTTCTCGCAGGGCCCTTCTGGCAGGTAGAATGCGCAAAACCGGGAGCCGCAATGAACCAAGACCGCCTCACCCCCCTCGACGACGATGCCATCACCGATGCCGCTGCGCACTGGTGCATGCGCCTGCACGCCGAGGACTGCTCGGCCGCCGAGCGTGAGGCATTTGCCCAGTGGCTGGCCACCGACACCCGGCATGCCGAGGAATACCAGGCGATGCTGGAGATCTGGCATACCGCCGACATGCTGCCGCGTACTACCAACGTGACCGAACTGCCTGCGGCCAGGCCCCACCAGCGCAACTGGCGACCACTGGCCTCAGCCGCGGTGATCACCCTGCTCGCCTTGCCACTGGCCGGCTGGGTTGGCTGGGAGCAAGGCTGGTTGCCCAATCGCTACCAGCATTTCGACAGCGACCAGCAGGTGCGTACGGTGCAACTGCACGACGGCAGCCAGGTCGAGCTCAACTTGAACAGCGAGCTGCGCTACCTCAACTACAAGGACCGGCGCCAGGTCGAGCTGATCAAGGGCGAAGCCTTCTTCAAAGTCACCCACGACAGCGAGCACCCTTTCATCGTGCGCGCCGGTCACGGCCAGACGCGGGTCACCGGCACGCAGTTCAACGTGTGGAAGTACCAAGACCAGGTCAAGGTGACCCTGGTCGAAGGCTCAGTGCTGGTTTCCAGCAATGGTGGCGAAGGCGGCTACCGCCTCGGCCCCGGCATGCAGGCCAGCTACAGCATCGGTGACTTCGAACCGCAACTGGCCCAGAGCGACGACTATGCCAATAGCCTGGCCTGGCGCAGCGGTCGCCTGGTACTCGACAACCTCAGCCTTTCCCAGGCATTGCCGGTGATCAACCGCTACCTGGACAAACCCCTGTTGCTGGCCGACAGCACTGTCGGCAACATCCGCATCAGCGGCATCTACGACACCCGCGACGTCAACCGCCTGGTGAACAACCTGCCCAAGGTCCTGCCGATCTACCTGACCCGCAACGACAACGGCAGCACAGTCATCAACCGCATCTTGCCGTCCGCCGACAAGGGGTGATGTGCGCTGCCAAATGGCAGCCACAAAAAAGGCGCCTCATCGAGGCGCCAAGACATTCACCTGCAACCAAAGGAGCGCAAGGCTTCTGAAGGTGAATGGGCTCAAGCTCAAAGAATCGACAACGGATACTCGACGATCACCCGGACCTCATCCAGGTCGGACTCGAACGCCGTCGCCCGGGTGGTCGCCTGGCGTACGCGCAGCGAAAGGTCCTTGGCGCCGCCGGTCTGCACTACGTACTTGACCTCGATGTCGCGCTCCCAGCGCTTCTGGTCGGTCAGCGGATCGCCATTGCCATCGCGACGCATGTAGTAGGCGTTGGCGTTCGAGTAATCGGCGTCACTGCCGCGCCCGTAGCGGGTCATGAACGACAGCCCGGGGACGCCATACCCGGCCATGTTCAGGTCATAGCGCAGCATCCACGAGCGCTCCTTGGGCGAGTTGAAGTCGCTGTACTGGATGGAGTTGTCGAGAAAGATCGAGTCGGACTGACGCAGGTAGTCGAAATCGTCGTCGCCATTGTTGCGTTGGTGGGTCAAGGCGACGGTGTGGGCGCCGTAACGCACACCGAGCTTGGCGCTCCAGATGTCGTTGTCGAAGGTGCCCAGGCGTTTACGCCCTTCGTCCTTGGCGTTGTAGAAGTTGAAGCCACCGATCAACGCCAGCTCATCGCTCAATGGCCAGGTAACGCTGGTACCGGCGTAGTACTGGTTCCACACATCCTTCAGGCGACTGCCGAACAGACTGACGCTGACATGTTCGTTGATGGCATAGTCGCCGCCGCCATAGGCGATCCATGGCGAGTCCACAGGCCCGCCATAGAAGGTTGCGAAAGACTCGCGCATGTCGCTGGACATCGGCTGGCTCATCGCATGCAGGCGCCCGGCCTGCAAGTTCAGGCCCGCCAGGCTGGTGTTCTCGACGGTCACGCCGCGAAAGCTCTCCGGCAGCAGGCGTGAATCGCCCGCCGCGACCACCGGGTTGGCCGGAAACACATCGCCTACCCGCAGCACCGTGTCGAACACCCGCACCTTGGCCGCGCCGCCGAGCTTGCTGTATTCGTCACGCGCCTGGCCGTTGCGATCCACCGGCAGTACATCGAACGAGCTGCGTCCACCGTTGCGCCCACCTCCGGTGTCGAGCTTGAGCCCGAGCATGGCAAAGGCATCGACCCCTACCCCCACGGTGCCCTGGGTAAAGCCGGACTCGAAGCGGGTGATGACAGCATGCGCCCAGGCTTCGGAATAGCCATTGTCGGGCGCCTTGGCTCTGTTATAGGTCGGTGCCACCGCGTCGCGGTTGTCACGGTTGAAGTAGTAGTTGCGGTTCAGCACGCTCAGGCGGCTGCCCTCTATGAACCCATCCTTTGTAGCGTCCTCGGCCCACGCCGAAGGACCGGCCAGCGCCACCAGCGCGGCCAGGGAAAGTCCCGGACGATATCTCATGCAAATGCTCCTTCGATAACGGCTGTTGTTCTTGTCAGGCCGTTTCGCAGGTGCGTTCGCGGCCAGCATCGATGCTCGCCGCAGGTGGATAACGGGAAGGTGATCGGCACATTACAATGGCGTCATGCGTGCGCACCTTTCACAACTGTAAGGCTGTCGTCATGCCCTTGTTGGCTGCTGCTCGCTAGCGTGATCCGGAAACCACAGCCCTTCCGGAGACACCCCATGAAACGACTGAGCACAGCGATCGCCCTGCTCCTGCTGGCCTTCGGCGTCCAGGCCACCGGCCTTTCCGGTCAGCGCAGCGAGCAGTTGCTGCAGGCGCACCAGCAAGCCGTAGCCGCCTACGCCATCAAGCGCGACAAGCCCATGCCGGAGATCGTCGACTACCGCTATGGCATGCCACTGGATGTGGCGCGGCTGGTGCGCCAGTCGGGCGACCCGCGCACGTGCGAGGTGGTACCGCGCCTGATGACCTTCGAGGACACCCAGGGCACCCTGCGCACCGTGCGTTATTCGGTGCAGTCCGAATGCATCAACAACAAGTGAAAACCCGATGCCGGCTCAATCGCCCGTCAAGGTCAGGTCCACCAGGCGCATGCTGTCGCGTCCACTGCGCTTGGACTGGTACAGCGCGGCATCGCTCTGCTCGATCAGCGCCGTGAGGCTGGCCGGCGGCTGATCGAACAGGTTGGCACCGATGCTCAGGGTTACCGCCATCGGGGTGACGAAGGATTGTGCGGCGATGTCCTGAAAGCGCTCGCGAAGTATCGTGCCCAGCACCTCGACTTCGTCGCGGCGCGCATTGCCCAGCAGAATGACGAACTCATCACCCCCCAGTCGCGCTGCCAGGGCATTGGCCGGCAGCAGGCCACGAATGGTTTCGCTCAGCGCCACCAGCAGCCGGTCACCTGCGGTATGGCCGTAAAGGTCGTTGACCAGCTTGAAGTTGTCGATATCGATCAACAGCACGGCGCCAGGGCGCTCGTGGCTTGTCGCCCGCAGCAACACCGGCGCACGCACTTCCAGGGCGCGGCGGTTGAACAGCGCCGTGAGCGGATCACGCGCGGCCAGAAGCGCGATGCGCTCCTCACGCCGGTAGCGCTCGGTGCCGGTCATCGACAGGGCGATCAGCATGATCGCCATCGCCCCTTCGATCAGCGAAATCTGGATGATTTCACCGCGAAATGCCGCAAGGTCGATCAAGGTTCCCGGAATCACCACGGTCAGGGCCTTGATCACGTAGAACAGCCCGTGGATCAGCATCACGTAGCGCAGTTGCACCGCCCCCACACTCAGCGACACACCGTGCGGACGCAGCAGGAAACTGGCACGCAGCGACACCAGGGCCACCAGCAGCGAATTGACCACCAGCATGATCTTCGACCACGACGGCCCTTCCGGCAGTAGCAACAGGCTCACCCACAACAGCACGACCAGCAGCCAGCCCCGTGACAATCGCACCTCGGTGAAACGGGCAACGCCCAGCAGGAAGCAGAAATGCGCAAACACCAGCATCCCATTGGCGAACCAGATACCAATCAGCAGAAAACCGTTCATGCGCAGCAGCGCGAGGGTAGAACCAACGGTGATGGTGGCGAAACCGGCACTCCAGTAGAGCAACGACGACTCGCGCACACTGCGCCATTCGATCGCCAGGTATAGCGCAGCTGCTGCCGCAAGGGCGACGGTCAGGGCCAGGAGGGTTGGGGGGTCGAGCGTCATTGACCGGCGTGCCTGTCTTGGAGGGCAAAAGCGGTGATTGTAAGCGCTCCGGCCAGGATTGCAGAGTGCCACCTCATCGGATTACTGCCCGGAAAGGAAGGTGACCAGTTGCCTGGCGTGGGAACTGAGACCTTCCCAACTGCGAAAGCAGATGCGCAGCTCCAGGGTCGCCCAACGCTCCTCCAGTGCCAACCTGCGCACCGCTAACTCCTGCTCGGCGCGCACGGCCGCGATCTCCGGGACAATCGCCAGCCCGGCGCGCTGGGCGACCAGCTGGGCGATGGCCTCGAAGCTGGGCGCGCGTACGCGGATCTTCAGCGGCATGGCCAGGTTCATCGCCAACTCCTCGACAAAGCGCTGCATGGCACGCCCTGCCGGCAGGCACACGAAGGCATGATCCAGCGCATCGACCAGACGCAGTTGCTCACGCGTCGCCAGTTCATGATCGGCAGGCACCAGCAGCACCAGGCGCTCGGTGCGAAACGGCAGTGACACCAGGCCATCGTTGACCAGGTTGCCGTCGAACACGCCGATCTCGCACTCCCCAGCCAGCACCACCCGCAATACATCGACGCTCTTGTGCTCGACCAGCAGCAGGTCGACCTCGGGGTAGTCGGCCAGGAACGGCCCCAGTACCGCCGGCAGCAAGGTGCTGTTGGTGACCGTCGAGGCCGCCAGGTGCAGGTTGATTCGACGCTGGCCGGCCAGCTCATTGAGCGTGTCCTGCAGTTTCTGCGCCTCGCCCAGCACTCCACGGGCCGACTCCAGTACCAACCGCCCAGATGGGGTCAACTGCATACCGTCAGCCCTGCGGGTGAACAACATCAGACCGCTGCGCTCCTCGAACAGGCGCAAGCGTGTGCTTGCCGCCGACACCGCCACCGGAAAACTGGCCGCGGCCTTGCTCAGGCTGCCAGTCGCTGCGATGGCAGCCAGCAGACGCAAGTCCTGAAGATCGAAGTGCATGGGGTTTCTCCAAAAACGAACGCCATGTTCCAGAAAAAGCGATTCTAGCTTTCGAGCCTTCTATTCAGAATAAGCCTCTGACTTATTTTGTTGCGGATTCAGCATGAACAGCCTGCGTACCTCACTTGAGCGACACCTGCAAAGCGGCAGCCTCTATGCCGTCCTGGCCGCCCTGGGCTTCAGCTTCAAGGCGATCTTCGTCAAGCTCGCCTACGCCGCGGGGCCGGTGGATGCAGTGACCTTGCTAGCGTTGCGCATGGGCCTGTCGCTGCCGCTGTTCGCCTGGTTGGTGTGGGCCAGTCGTGGCTCGGCGAGTACTCCACTGACCCTGGGTGACGGGTTTCGCGTGGCTGTGCTCGGGCTGCTGGGCTACTACCTGTCGAGCCTGTTCGATTTCTACGGTTTGCAGTTCATCAGCGCGGGGCTGGAACGCCTGATTCTGTTCACCTACCCGACCCTGGTGCTGGTCTTCCAGGCCATCGCCCTGCGTGAGCGCCCTACCTCGCGCACCCTGGTGGCGATGGGGTTGTGCTACCTGGGGCTGGGGATCGCCTTCGTGCATGACCTGGGCACCGCTGGCGGTGGGCACGCAGTGCTGGTGGGGTCGCTGTGGGTGTTCGCCAGCGCCGTCACCTACGCGCTGTATTACTCCGGTACCGGAATGATGCTCAAGCGCATGGGCTCGATGCGCATGGCCGGGCTGTGTGGTTCGGCCTCGTCGCTGATGGTGCTGGCGCACTACCTGCTGGTGGCGGATGTCACCCAGTTGGCGCAATTGCCCGCTGCGGTGTGGGCCAACGCGGCGATGATGGCGCTGTTTTCCACGGTACTGCCGATCTACTGGGTGGCCCTGGCGATCCAGCGCCTAGGCCCGACACACACTGCGGCGGTCGGCAACCTGGGGCCGGTGCTGACCATGCTGGCGTCCTGGGCCATCCTCAGCGAGGCGATCTCGGGCTACCAAATTGCCGGGCTGGTCCTGGTGTTGCTGGGGGTATCGCGGCTCAAGCCGGCGAAGCCCAAGGTGGCCGAGGCGCAGAAGGCTGTCGCCTGAATCTTGATGATCTCGGCGTTGTTTCGCAGGTAGATCGGAGCGACGGTTCGGCGCTCCGATTTACCCGCGAAAAAGCGCCCTACAGTCCCGCTTCTACAAGTCGAATCGGTCGAGTTCCATCACCTTCACCCAGGCCGCCACGAAGTCCTTGACGAATTTCTCCTTGGCATCGCTGCTGCCGTACACCTCGCTCAACGCCCGCAACTGGGCGTGAGAACCAAACACCAGGTCGACCCGCGTGCCGGTCCATTTCACCTGCCCGGTCTTGCGGTCACGGCCTTCGAAGGTCTCGTTGTCAGCCGAGGTCGGCTTCCATTCCACGCTCATGTCCAGCAGGTTGCGGAAGAAATCGTTGCTCAAGGTGCCAGGCTTGTCGGTAAACACCCCATGCTGGCTGCCACCATGGTTGGCGCCCAACACTCGCAGGCCACCGACCAGCACGGTCAGTTCCGGCGCGGTGAGGGTCAGCAACTGGGCCTTGTCCAGCAGCAGCTTCTCGGCCTTGACGCTGTACCTGGCCTTGGTGAAGTTGCGCAGGCCGTCTGCCAGCGGCTCCAGCACGGCGAACGACTCGACATCCGTCTGCGCCTGGGAGGCATCGGTGCGACCCGGCCGGAACGGCACGCTGACAGTGTGCCCAGCGTCCTGGGCGGCCTTCTCGACCGCAGCGGAGCCCGCCAGCACGATCAGGTCGGCCAGCGAAATCTTCTTGCCGCCGCTGTTGAATTCGCTCTGGATTTTCTCCAGCACCTTGAGCACCTTGTCCAATTGCTGAGGCTGGTTGGCGACCCAGGAGCGCTGAGGTTCCAGGCGCAGACGCCCGCCGTTGGCGCCACCGCGCTTGTCCGAGCCTCGGAAGGTCGAAGCTGCCGCCCAGGCGGTGGACACCAGTTCGGCAACGCTCAGGCCCGAGGCCAGCACCTTGGCCTTGAGCGCCGTGATGTCCTGCTCGTCTACCAGCGGGTGATCGACCTTGGGGATCGGGTCCTGCCAGAGCAGTTCTTCCTGCGGGTTTTCCGGGCCCAGGTAACGGGCCAGCGGCCCCATGTCACGGTGGATCAGCTTGTACCAGGCACGGGCGAAGGCGTCGGCCAGTTGCTCGGGATGCTCCTTGAAACGCCGGGCGATCGGCTCGTAGATCGGGTCGAAGCGCAAGGCCAGGTCGGAGGTGAGCATCATCGGTGAATGGCGCTTGGCCGGATCGTGGGCATCGGGCACGCTGTTGGCCCCCTTGCCATCCTTGGGACGCCATTGATGGGCGCCCGCCGGACTCTTGGTCAGTTCCCACTCGAAGTTGAACAGGTTGTTCAGGTACTCGTTGCTCCAGCGGGTCGGGGTCGAGGTCCAGGTCACTTCCAGGCCGCTGGTGATGGTATCGCCACCCTTGCCAGTGCCAAACTTGTTGGCCCAACCCAGCCCTTGAAGCTCGAGCCCTGCGGCTTCAGGTTCGGCACCGACGTTGTCCGCAGGGCCTGCACCGTGGGTCTTGCCGAAGGCGTGGCCGCCGGCGATCAGGGCCACGGTTTCTTCGTCATTCATCGCCATGCGGCCGAAGGTCTCGCGAATGTCCTTGCCCGAAGCGACCGGGTCAGGATTGCCCTCCGGGCCTTCGGGGTTTACGTAGATCAAGCCCATCTGCACGGCTGCCAGCGGGTTTTCAAGGTTGCGCCCTGCCGGCTCGGTACGGCTTTGCTCCTCCGGATGCTTGGCAGGCTCTGCCACCAGATCACCTTTACCGGGCGGCTGGGCCTTGCCGTAGCGGGTGTCGCCCCCCAGCCAGACCTTCTCCGAGCCCCAGTACACATCTTCGTCCGGCTCCCAGACATCGGCGCGGCCTCCAGAGAAGCCGAAGGTCTTGAAGCCCATCGACTCCAACGCGACGTTGCCGGTGAGCACGATCAGGTCGGCCCAGGAAATCTTGTTGCCGTATTTCTGCTTGATCGGCCACAGCAGCCGCCGGGCCTTGTCCAGGCTGACGTTGTCGGGCCAACTGTTGAGCGGGGCGAAGCGCTGCTGGCCGGAGCCCGCGCCACCGCGGCCGTCCGCGATGCGGTAGGTGCCTGCGCTATGCCAGGCCATGCGGACGAACAGCGGGCCATAGTGGCCAAAATCCGCAGGCCACCAGTCCTGGGAGTCGGTCATCAACGCGGTGAGGTCTTTTTTCAGGGCTTGGAAGTCAAGGCTCTTGAACGCCTTGGCATAATCGAAAGCCGGGTCCATCGGATCGGACTGGCTGCCATGCTGGTGGAGAATCCTGAGGTTGAGCTGATCGGGCCACCAGTCACGGTTGGTGGTGCCGCCGCCTGCGGTTTGATGGAACGGGCATTTCGATTCGTTCGACATCTGCGGGTACCTTATGGGTCGGTTGTCCAGATTTCTGGTCTATGCCAGGTGTTCTGCAGCCCGAGCCGCAAGGCTCGTGCCTTCTCTTCATCAGGGGGTGGTCGGTCTGTTGCCGACGCGGGCCCGCGGCGCTGCACGCGCAAATCGCGAGGCCACGGGAAAGACTAGCCCAGCATGGGCAGAGGTCTAATAGAGCGACTATTGAAGGGCGATAGGCTGGGTCTTTCAGGCAGACGAGGCAGCCGCGCCCCATCGACATCGTCGATAGCGACCATGAATATCTTCAAGTTCCACCGCTGGGCCCGGAGGCGGAAGATGGCTTCATTGAACCTTCGATGAGGCATCGATCATGGCATCGATCAGCAAAGGCGGCATGCTCGCCGCGATTTTGGCCCTGCTGGCCGCTCTGGGTGGCTGTGCCGCCTCGGCCACCTCGCAGGTGGCGCAACCCTACGGTCACTTCTACTCGGCCACCGAGTTGTCCAGCGTGTCGCTGAAACCGGGCCAACACGTCGCCGTACTGTTGGGCCGCAATGCCGCTGCCACCCTGGACTACCTGCAGCGCCATCGCGAGGTCCCTCCTTCAGTGCCTGGCGCCTCGCGTGCCGTGCAAGTGGCCACGCTCAACGGTGGCAGCCAGGCCTATGGCTGGCTGGCCCAGTCGCTGGCGCAAACCTTCGCCGAGGTCACCTTCTACGACGATCTGGACACCCTGCTCGCCGACCGCCCCGACGTGATCGTGCTGCTCGATGCCCAGAGCCGCCTCGCCAGCGCCACCAGCCCGGACATCGAAACCCAGGTGGTCGCACGCTTCTACGACGACCAACTGACCTACATCGGCCGCGCCGAAGGCCAGGCCCGTGAAGCGCTGCCCAGCGACACGGCGAATGTCGCCCGCCAGTTGCAGGTCGAGCAAAGCGTGCAGGCCGACGCCCTGCGCAGCTTCGACGCTTCGCTCAAGGCCCTGGTCAAAGGCTGACGGTCACTTGCGCCGCTGCATCCAGGCGGCACCAAGGCCGCTCAGGCAGATGATGGCGATGCCCACGATACTGGTGGTATCGGGTACCTGGCCGAACACCACCAGGCCCAGCACACCCGCAAACACGATCTGGCAGTAGCTGAACGGCGCCAGCAGCGCCGGCGCTGCATGGCGGAAGGCCTTGGTCAGCAGCAGGTGGGCGGTCATGCCGCAACCGCCAAGGGCGAGCATCAGCAGTACGTGCTGCCATTGCGGTGTCTGCCAGAAGAACGGCACCAGCGCACTCATGATCAGGGTGTTGCACAGGCCTGCGTAGAAGTTGCTGGTGGTTGGGCTGTCATGGGCGGCCAGAATCCGGGTCAGCAGCTGGTAGAAGCAGAAACCCAGGGCCGAACCGAAGGGAAACAGGATCGCCGGGGTGAACATCGCCCCGCCCGGATGCACCACCACCAGTACCCCGATGAACCCCATCACTACCGCCAGCCACTGGCCGAGCGTGACCCGCTCCTTGAGCAGCGGAGCCGACAGCGCAGTGACCAGCACCGGGGCGAGAAAGTTGACCGACGTGGCCTCTGCCAGCGGCAGGTACTGCAGGCCCGCCGTGAACAGCAGGCTGGTGCTGAGCAGGCTCAAGGCACGCAAGGTCTGCAGCAACGGACGCCGGGTGCGCAGCACACGCAGCCCCGCCTGGGGCATGAAGATGCCGGCCATCAGCAGCGTATGCACCACATAGCGCGCCCAGACCACCATGATCACCGGGTAGATACCACCGAGGAACTTCGACAGCCCATCGTGGCTGGCGAACAGGAAAGTCGCGGCCACCACCAGGGCGATGCCGCGCAAGGGGTGGTTGACGCCGGACAGCGGGGTGCGGGTGGTCATGCGGATCTCTGGGTAAGACGAACCTTGCGAGTTTAGAAGAGATGGGGCGCCGGATGGCAAGTGTTTTTGCCCGCGTCAGGGCGAGTTTATCCGCGAAGCAGACACCGTTCCTCAGTCCCTGACAATCCTGCCCGGCGTCTTCAGACGCTCGCTGGCCGGTGCCGGTCGCCCATAGAAATAGCCCTGGAAATGCGAACACCCTTCTGCCGCCAGGCGCTCCATCTGCTCGGCCGACTCCACGCCCTCGGCCGTAGTCTTGATCTTCAGGCTGTTGGACAGCTCGGTGATCGCGCGGATGATCGACATCGCCTCGCGACTGTCGCACATGTCGTGGACGAAGGATTTGTCGATCTTGATCCGGTCGAACGGGAACGAGCGCAGGTAACCCAGCGACGAATAGCCGGTGCCGAAATCGTCCAGCGAGATCGACACGCCAAGCTCCTTCAGCTCCCGCAGGATCCGCACGTTCTCCTCGCTGTTGCCCAGCAGCACCGACTCGGTGATCTCCAGCTCCAGACGATGCGGGGCAAGCCCTGAGTCCGACAGTGCCAGGGAAACGGTGTGCACCAGCCCAGTGTTCTTGAACTGCACCGGCGACAGGTTGACCGACACCACCTCCTGCCCTTCCCAGGTCGCCGCCTCCTGGCAGGCGAGATTCAGCACACGGGCGCCAATCTCGTGGATCAGCCCGGTCTCCTCCGCGATGGGAATGAAATCCATGGGCATGATCAGGCCACGACTGGGGTGTTCCCAGCGCAGCAGCGCCTCGTAGCCGGTGACGCTATTGCACTGCTGGTCCACCACCGGCTGGTAGTGCAATTGCAGTTGCCCCAGATGCAGGGCTGTGCGCAGGTCGGTCTCCACCAAGCGGCGCTGGCGCGCGGCAACGTCGAGTTCGACATGGAAGCATTCGTAGCGGTTGCGGCCATTGCGCTTGGCTTCGTACAGGGCCATGTCGGCGTAGCCGAGCAGTTGCTCGGCGTTGTCCTGGTCCTCGGGCGCAAAGGCAATGCCAATGCTCACACCGACAGCGAACTGATGCCCTTCGATCTGGAACGGCGGGCAGATCGCATCGATCAGGCGCCGGGCGGTATTGCAGGCCGCCTCGCGGTTGTCCAGCCCGGCCAGAACCACGGCGAACTCATCACCGCCTAGCCGAGCCAGGGTGTCGTGCTCGCGCAGCTCTCGACGCAGGCGCTTGCCCAGGGCACGCAGCAGTTTGTCGCCGAAGGCATGGCCGAGGGAATCGTTGATGTTCTTGAAGTTGTCCAGGTCCAGGCACAAGGTGGCGGTCAGCTTGCCACTGTCCTCGCCGCGCGCCAGCGCCTGCTTGAGGCGCTCATGGAACAGCGTGCGATTGGGCAGGCCGGTCAGCGCGTCGTGATGGGCCATGTGGTGGATCTGCGCGTGGGCTGCCAGTTCTTCAGTGGCGTCCTCGGCGATGAACAGCACGTAATCGGCCTGGTTGTCGCGGTTCTGGCTGAGCAGCGCGCGGCTGCGCAAGGTGCGAGCTCCCGCGACGGTTTCGACACGGGTTTCAGCGGCGTAACCCTTGGTACTGCGTGCGCCGCGCGCCAGTTGCTGCTCGAGAAACTCGGCGGCAGCCGGCACCGCGCAATCTGCCGGCAGCGTACCGATCAGGCTCGCCCCCTGACCACCGAACAAGCGCTCGGCCTGCTGGTTGGCCAACAGGATGCGCTGGCTGACCAGGTCCTGGACGATGACACAGGCTGGAATATTGGCGATCACCGAATCGAGAAACTGCGACAAGGTACTCATCTCCTGGCTGTACTGCTCGGCCAGCTCCTTGGCCTGCAGCAGCTCCAGCTCGTAGCGGCGACGCTCGGAGATGTCACGGGTCACCTTGGCGAAACCGATCAGTTGGCCGCTGTCCTCGTCATGGATGGCCTCGATCACCACGCTGGTCCAGAAATGCGAGCCGTCCTTGCGCTGGCGTACACCTTCGGCCTGGAATCGCCCTTCCCGACGTGCCGTCTCCAGCCCCTGTTCGGGCAGGCCGCCGACGCGGTCTTCATGGGTGTAGAACACCGAGAAATGCTGGCCGACGATCTCATCGGCCTTGTAGCCCTTGGCTCGCTCGGCCCCGGCGTTCCAGTTGATCACATGGCCGGCGCTGTCGAGCATGTAGATGGCATAGTCGCGCACGCCCTGCACCAGCAGGCGGAAATGCCGCTCCTGCTCGCGCTGGGCCATCTGTGCATGGTACTGCTCGGTGCAGTCACGGGTGATCTTGGCGAAACCCACCAGTTGCCCGTCGTCGTCATGCACCGCCTCGATCACCACATGGGCGCGCAGCAGGCTGCCGTCCTTGCGCAGGCGCCAGCCATGCTCCTCGAAACGACCACAGCGGCGCGCCTGCTCGAGGTTGGCTTGCGGCAGGCCGGCAGCGCGGTCCGCCTCGCTGTAGAACAGCGAGTAGTGCTGCCCGACAACCTCGGCGGCCTCATAGCCCTTGGCGCGCTGCGCCCCCGGGTTCCAGTTGGCGACCACCCCCTCCGGGGTCAGCAGGTAGATGGCATAGTCCACCACGCTCTGGATCAACAACCGGTACATGACGTCGGGGCTCGCGACTAGCGACATGGCATTCTTCCTGAACCTGCGGGGCCGTTTTTCAAGATACTGGCATTATGCCGTTGAGCGACAGGATTTTGTGAAGTGGATCACAAAAATTCGCGCATGCTGGACCTCAGTGACGCCCCGCCGCGACGCGCCATGTGTGCAACTGCGGGTCATCTTCCGGCGCGATTGCCTGCACGGCGCGCGGCAACTCGGCGACGACGCGGCTGCAAAAGGCCATGGCCGCTTCATCCTGCCGATAGCAGCGCAACAGCCAGTCATGCGCGCCACTGCAGAGCATCTGGCACGCTATTGCCCGGCCAATGCCTTGACGGCGGTAGCGCTTGAGGATGAACAGGTCGGCCAGCTCGAGGGCCTCGACCCCTGGCAGCTCGCTACGCTCGACCAGCACGAAACCGGCGATGAAGCCGTCGACCAGCACCAGGCTGGCGCCCCAATCGGACGATTGCCAGTAGCGCGCCATGTGCGCCTCGTGCAGGTAGAAACGTCCATCCGCCTCGACGTCTTCCTGCTCCCAGTCCGAGGACTCGTAGGCATAGAACTGATAAAGATTGCGGATGATTTCGGCGTGTTCAGGGCCGGTCGGGAACAGCTCGAGTGACGGAGCTGACATAGGGGCAGGCTCGCTGAAGGCAGGAGCGCCGATTCTACCCGCCCAGACAGGTTTTTCCAGGGATCGGCACCGAGATCCAAGTCCGTGGCGCCTGTCCTTGCGACAGGCGCCAGGCAAGGCTCATTTCTCTTCCAGCACGGCCCTGCCCTTCACCGCCCGCGGCCCGCGCCAGGCCCAGAACAACAGGCCGGGGAACGGCGCCCAAACCACGAACACGACCCACAACATCTTGCGCTCGGCACGGCGCTCGCTGCCGATGATGTGCCATATCGCCCAGATCTGCAGAAGAATCACCAACACTGCGACGAGGATCCAGACCGTTCCGATTTCCATGAGCGTTCTCCTGTGAGCATGTAATGCATTTGTTCACGCCAGGCGCCAAGGGTTCATTCCAATCCGCGTACCGCCAGTGCAGGGCTCGCGGCATTATCCGGCCAGTGATTGTCTTTCCCCGCAACTCCCAGCACACTCCCTGCGCCATCGAAGGAAACGGAGTCCGCTGTGCCCACGCCTCGCCAGTTCAGCAAGAAGACTAGCACCAGTAACATGTTGCGGCTCAAATCCGGCGCCAGCGACGAACAGGTGCCGTACCGCGTCGACTTCGTTCTGCTCGAGCATTTTTCCATGGCCAGTTTCACCGTGGCGATGGACGTGCTGGTCACCGCCAACCTGCTGCGAGCCGACAGTTTCCGCTTCACCCCGCTGTCGCTCGAAGGTGACCGGGTGCTGAGTGACCTGGGCCTGGAACTGGTGGCCAGCGAGCTGGACCCGCGCAAGCTCAAGGAGCCCGACCTCCTGGTCATCTGCGCCGGCCTGCGCACCCCGCTCAAATACCCCGAACTCGACCGCCTGCTGGGCGACTGCGCGGCCCACGGCATGGCCCTGGGGGGCTTGTGGAGCGGTGCATGGTTCCTCGGCCGCGCCGGGGTGCTGGGCGACTACGGTTGCAGCATCCACCCCGAACAGCGCGCCAGCCTCGCCGAGCGCAGCCCGCAGACGCGCATCACGCCGGCCAGCTTCACCCTTGATCGCGATCGCCTGACCGCCGCCAGCCCCAATGGCGCCATGGAACTGATGCTGGGCCTGGTACGCCGGCTGTATGGCGATGCCTTGGCCGAAGGTGTCGAAGAGATCCTGTCGTTCTCCGGCGCCCGCTATCGCCAGGTCGGGCCCGGGGCGAAGAAGTCCATGAGCCTGCAACTGCGCACCATTGTCGAGCTGATGGAAAACAACCTGGAAGAGACCCTCAGCCTCGATCAGCTGGCCGCCTACAGCGGCCGCTCGCGTCGGCAGATCGACCGCTTGTTCCAGGCCCAGCTCGGTACCTCGCCGCGGCGCTACTACATGGAGCTGCGCATCACCAAGAGCCGGCGGCTGCTGCAGTACTCGGACCTGTCGGTCATGGAAGTGGCGGTGGCTTGCGGGTTCGTTTCGGTGTCGCACTTCAGCAAGTGCTACGCGGCGTATTTCGGCTACCCACCTTCACGTGAGCAGCGGCTGGGCGAATGATGCAGATGCTGGGCATCAGGCGCGGATGTAGTTGAGCACGGCTTCGCAGATCATCTGCTTGTGGCGCAGCTTGATCGCGTCGTCCGCCAGGTCGATCTGGAAGATCTCGCCGAAGGTATGCCGGTTCGAGACCCGATAGAAGCAGAACGAACTCATCAGCATATGCAGGTCGATGACCTCGATGCCCGCACGGAACATGCCTTCCTCGACCCCGCGCTGCAGGGTGCGCGCCAGTGATTCGAGCACCAGGCTGCTCATTTCGCGGATCACCGGCGCCTGTTTGACGAACTCACCGTAATGGATGTTTTCGGTACAGACGATGCGTACGAAGTCGACATTGTGGTCGTGGTGATCGAAGGTGAACTCCACCAGCCGGCGGATCGCCTGCTCGACCGGCAGCGACTCCAGGTCCAGGCTGTGCTCGGTCTTGCGGATGTCGCCGTAGAGCTTGACCAGGCATTCCAGGTACAGCTGTTCCTTGCTGCCGAAGTAGTAGTAGATCATGCGCTTGGAAGTGGCGGTGCGCTCGGCGATCGCATCGACCCGCGCGCCAGCCAGGCCTTGCTGGACGAACTCGTGGATCGCAGCCTGGAGAATGTCCTCGCGGGTTTTCTCCGGGTTGTTCTTGCGCGACTTGCGCGCCCCGCCCTCGGACTGACCGAGGCTGACTTGCGGATCACTCATACCGACTCACAGGCTGTTGTTTGGAATGTGCGGGGATTATCCGTGAGCCGGGCGGTGCAGGGAAGCGCGAGGGTGGAATGTGAAACGTGCTAGCTGCCCGCACTCGCGCGCAGTTTGGCCATCGCCGCCAGGCGCACCGCCACGTTCGCCGCGCCATACCCCGCGTAGTCCCCCTTGCGCTGGAGGATCTCGAAGAAGAAACGCCCCTCGAACGGTTCGGTGTACACATGGAACAGCTCGCCGCCCTGCGCATCGCGGTCGTACAGCACGTTGTAGTACGCAAGCTCGCTGAGGAACTCATCGTCGAACTCGAAGCGCGCCGCCAGATCGTCGTAGTAGTTCATCGGGATCTCCAGCAATGGCACGCCAGCCTCCTTGGCCCGCGTGACCTCGGCGAAGATGTCGGCGCAGTCGAAGGCGATATGGTGCACGCCCGAACCACGGTAGCTCGACAGGGCGTGGGCGATGGCCGTGTTGCGGTTCTCGGAGATGTTCAGCGGCAGGCGCAACGTCGCGCACGGGCTGCGCAGGGCGCGGCTCTTGACCAGACCATAAGGGTCGGGCAGTACCACTTCGTCGTCGGCGGTGAAGTCGAACAGGCTCTTGTAGAACAACACCCAACTGTCCAGGCCCTCGGCCGGCAAGGCCAAGGCCATGTGGTCGATGCGCTGCAGCCCGCCACCGGCAGTGGCCGACGGATCGAGGCAGAAATCACTGTCATAGATGCTCTGCCCTGCCCCGGCCGGCTCCACCAGGTAGATCAGGCTGCCATCCGGCACGCGCACCGCCGGGATTTCCCGCTCGTTGGGGCCGACCAGGCCACGGAATGGCTGACCACGATAGGCCATTGCCCGTTGCAGCGCCGCCTGGGCGTCATCCACGCGCAAGGCTGCAGCGCACAGCGATGGACCATGAGCCTCGTAGAAGTTGTGGGCAAAGGAATAGGGTTCGGCGTTGAGCACGATATTGATATCACCCTGGCGCAGCAGCCTGACCGCCTTGCTGCGGTGCTGACCGGCCTCGGCGAACCCCAGGCGCTTCAGCCACCCACCCAGCCGTGCACCGACCGCGTCATCTACGGCGAACTCGACGAACTCCACCCCGTCATAACGGCTCGCCGCAGGCGGTGCGAACAGCACGCCGGGTTCCACTGCGACCGCCTGCTCGGCCAGCCGCACGCGGGTCTTTTCCTCCAGGTACAGCAACGAGCGCAGACCATCGGCGGCGTTCTGACGCGAAGGCGCGGCACGAAAGCCATCGTTGAAGACCTCAAGCGACAGCGGGCCGCGATACCCACTGGCGATGATCGGCGCAAGGAAACCTGCGAGGTCCATCTCGCCCTGGCCGGGGAAACAGCGAAAATGCCGACTCCACTCCAGCACGTCCATGGCCAGGATCGGCGCATCGGCCATCTGCACGAAGAAAATCTTCTCACCGGGAATATCGCGGATCGCACTGGGATCGCCCTTGAGCGAGAGCGTGTGGAAGCTGTCGAGAATCACCCCCAGCGCCGGATGATCGGCCTTGCGCACCAGGTGCCACACCTGCTGCCAGGTGTTGACGTGACGCCCCCAGGCCAAGGCTTCGTAACCGATGCGCAGGCCCCGCGCCCCGGCATGCTCGGCCAACAGGCGCAGGTCATCGACCAGCAGTTGCTCATCGCCCAGCGCATCGGGCTGCACGTTGCTGCACACCAGCACCAGGTCGGTGCCCAGTTCCTGCATCAGGTCGAACTTGCGCGCCGCGCGGTCGAGGTTCTTGTGCAGACGATCACGGCGGCAGCCCTCGAAGTCGCGAAACGGCTGAAACAGCGTGATGGCCAACCCCAGGTCCGCACACCGCTGCCGAATTTCACGCGGGGCACCGGCGTAATGGAGCAGGTCGTTCTCGAAGATCTCGACGCCATCAAAGCCTGCGGCAGCGATGGCTTCGAGCTTTTCAGGCAGGGTACCGCTGAGTGAGACGGTGGCGATCGAACGCTGCATGTTGAGTTCCTTGTTGTTTGTACAGGCGCAGGTTCGTCTGACCCGTGAGCCTGCTTGTTCTCGACGATGGCAGGATCGATTATTCGCAGGTAAAGTCGGGACGGCAATGCACTTTGTACGAAATGGTTAGTTTGTGTTCGGTAATCGAACAAAAGCCAGCCAGGCGAATTGATTCACCGCAGAACCCTGGACCACCATGGATTCAGTCGCCGCCATCCGGGCTCATGCCTGCCCGAGGGCGACCGCCATCCGACAACCAACAAGAACAACGGAGACACCATGGCCCACTCTTCACAGGCCAAGAAAGCCACCGCCAGCGGGTGGATCGGCTCGGCCCTCGAGTACTACGATTTCTTCATCTATGCCCAGGCGGCAGCGTTGATCTTCCCGCAGATCTTCTTCCCGTCCAGTGACCCGAAGATGGCCATCATCGCCTCCCTTGCCACCTATGGCGTCGGCTACCTGGCTCGTCCGGTCGGCGCCTTCGTGCTCGGCCATTGGGGTGACACGCGAGGACGCAAGAACGTGCTGCTGCTGTGCATGTTCCTGATGGGCATCTCGACCATGGCCGTAGGCCTGCTGCCCACCTACCACGACATCGGCCTCCTCGCCCCTGCCTTGCTGGTGGTCCTGCGCCTGGTCCAAGGCTTCGCCGTGGCCGGAGAGATCTCCGGCGCCAGCTCCATGATCATGGAGCACGCGCCCTTCGGGCGTCGCGGCTACTACGCCAGCTACACCCTGCAAGGCGTGCAGGCCGGCCAGGTGATGGCCGCTGCGGTATTCCTGCCACTGGCCTACTTCATGCCCAGCGAAGCGTTCAACGAATGGGGCTGGCGCATTCCGTTCCTGATGAGTGCAGTGGTGCTGATCGCAGGCTTCATCATCCGCAAGGAGGTGCACGAAACCCCGGCATTCGTTCAGGAAGAAAAACAGGACAAGGTGGCCAAGTCCCCAATCGGCGAAGCGTTCCGCCACAGCTGGAAACACATGGTGCTGGTGATGTTCATGGCACTGATGAACGTGATCCCGGTGGTCGCCACCATCTTCGGCGCGGCCTATGCGGTGCAGCCGGCCTACGGCATCGGTTTCGACAAGAGCGTGTACCTGTGGATCCCGGTGGTGGGCAATATCGTCGCGGTGCTGGTGATTCCGTTCGTGGGCAACCTGTCGGACCGCATCGGCCGGCGCCCGACCATGATTGCCGGGTGCCTGGGATCGGGCCTGCTGGCGTTCGTCTACCTGTATGCGATCAGCATCCAGAACGTGCCACTGGCCTTCGTCGGCTCGATCCTGATGTGGGGCATGGTCTACCAGGGCTACAACGCCGTGTTCCCAAGCTTCTACCCCGAGCTGTTCCAGACCCGCTACCGGGTGTCGGCCATGGCCATCGCACAGAACATCGGCACCATGCTCACGGCGATGCTGCCGGCACTGTTCGCAGCCGTCGCCCCACCCGGTTCGGAGCATATCTGGCTGGTAGTCGGGGCACTGGCCTTCGCCATCACCTGCGTGTGTGCGCTGGCCGCCTATGTAGCGCCTGAAACCTACCGGATGGCGATGGAAGACCTGGGTAACCCGCAGGCCAAACCGCTGGAAAAGGACGCCTATGAAGCCAGCCGCAAAAGCAGCTTCGAGGTGGTGAGCCCGTAAGGCAGTCGGGGCCGCACAGCGGCCCCGGCAACCTCAAGCCTTGACCACCGCCTGCAGGTTCCTCCACAACCGCTCCACATCCGCCCACTCCGTCGGCAGCGCGCCGACCGACACCCGTACCATCCACCGGCCTTGCAGGGTGGCCGGGGTCACGTAGGCATCGCCGGAAGCATTGAGCCGGTCTGCCCAGCCACGGGTGTGCTCATCCAGCGCCTCACCGTCCAGCCCCTCAGGTTCATGCCGAATGCACAGGGTCTGCAACTGCACCGGCGCCAGCAGTTTCCAACCCGGCGCCGCCGCGATCTGCTCGGCCAGCCATCGGGCATTTTCCAGGTCTCGGCGCAGGCGCTGCTGCAAGGCCTCGACCCCTTCGCTGCGCAGCATGAACCACAGCTTCAGCGCACGGAACCGCCGCCCCAGCGGTATGCCCCAGTCGCGCAGGTTCTTCACTTCGCCATCCACCGACGACTGCAGGTAGCTGGGGTTGGTACTCATCACCCGGATCAGGTGCTGCGGGTCGCGCACGTAATAGATCGAACAGTCGAAGGCCACGCCCAGCCACTTGTGCGCATTGACTACCACCGAGTCGGCCAGCTCGATGCCGTCCCACATCCAGCGACATTCGGGGAGGATCATCGCCGAGCCTGCCATCGCCGAATCGACATGCAGCCACAACCCCGCCGCCTGGGCAATCTCACCGACCGGGCGCAACGGGTCCAGGGCCGTGGTGGCGGTAGTACCGGTGGTGGCAACCACGGCGCAGGGCTGATTGCCGGCGGCCAGGTCCTGCTCGATGGCGGCCTGCAGCGCTTCGGGGATCATGGCGAAGCGCTCATCGGTCGGGATCTGACGAATGTTGTCGCGGCCGAACCCGGCCAGCAGCGCGGCCTTGTCCACCGAGCTGTGGGCATGGGCACTGACGTAGACGATCAGCGGCTTGTCCTGGGCCTGCAGGCCGCCGCGGGCGAGGATGTAGTCGGTGGTGCGCTCACGTGCGCTGATCAGCGCGACCAGGGTGCTGGTGGAGGCCGTGTCCTGGATCACCCCGCTCCACTGCGCCGACAGCCCCAGCAGCTGGCGCAGCCAGTCGAGTGTGGTTTCCTCCAGCTCGCTCAGGGCCGGGCTGGACTGCCAGGACAGGCCGAGCACGCCAAGCCCTGTGCTGAGGAAGTCGCCGAGAACCGACGACAGCGTGCCGTTGGAGGGGAAGTAGCCGTAGAAGTCCGGATGCTGCCAGTGCGACAGGCCGGGCATCACCAGGCTGGAGACATCATCGAGGATGGCGGCGAACGGCTCGCCCTGCTGCGGCGCAGCCTCGGGCAGAGCGGCCTTGAGGTAGCCGGGCTCGACCTGGGCCATCACCGGGCGCTCGCCGACGGTCTGGCGATAGTCGGCGATCAGGTCGATGAGCTGGTGGCCGTATTGGCGGAATTGTTCGGGGGTCACTGGGCTGGCTCCTGGGCGAAGGGATGAGGTGTCAGCACCGACACCCCGCAATCAGCCCAGTCTAGGCAACCCGCCGTCGGGCAATAACCCCGTTTCGCGCATAGCTGCTATCGCAACCGCGCATCCCCGCCCTGTACGCCGAACGACGACTGGCGCCACAGCTCGAATACCCGGTTACGCAACCAGCGGTGCTCGGCCGAGGCCTGCAAGCGCTGGTGCCAGACCACCCAGTAGCGCTGACTGTGTTCGATGAAGCCCAGCGGCCGCCAGGCCAGGCCATGCAAACGGCAAAGCTGGCGGGCGATATGCTCCGGCACCGTGGCCAACGCCTGGCCATTGCCGATCACCTGCACCATGGCACTGAAGAACGGCACCTGCAGCTGCATGCGGCGCTGCAGGCCCTGGGCACGCAGGTGTCGGTCGATGAAGCTGTCCTTGTCGCCGCCGCCGGAAACCCGCACATGGCGATAGGCAAGGTAGTCGTCCTGGCTGATCGTGGTGCAGGCGGCCAGCGGATGCCCGCCCGCCATCAGGCACACCGCACGGTCTTCACCGAGCAGCCGGCCATGCAGGTTGGGCGGGGACTCATCGAACAGTGTGGTGGCCAGATCGACCTCACCACTGGCCAGCGAGGCGTATTGGCCGGCCTGCCAGGTGCGGTACTCGAGGGACACCCCGGGCGCCTCATGCTCCAGTGCCGTCACCAGGTCCGGAAGGATGTGCTCGGCCACATAGTCGGAGGCAGCGATGCAGAAACGCCGCTCGCAACGCGCCGGGTCGAAGGCGGCAGGCTGGCGCAGGGCGCTGAGCTCATCGAGCACCTGGCGCAAGGGTTCGACCAAGGTTTCGGCATGTTCGCTGAGCACATAGCCGCGCCCCTGGCGGACCAGCAGCGGGTCGCCGAAGGCATCGCGCAGGTGAGCGAGCTGCCGACTGAGGGCCGACTGGCTGCAACCCAGGCGCTCGGCGGCGTGGCTGAGGTTCTTCAATTGCAGGAGGCAATCGAGGGTGCGCAGGTGGGCCAGGCTCAGTGAGGCGAAGGTGGGGGTCATGGGGTGACCTGCGCGGGTGAGGTGGAGGGCCCCATGGCGGGGCCCATCGGGCCGCGAGGCGGCCCGGCAGGAAGTCAGTCCGTCAGACCGACATAAACGTTCTGCACGTCTTCGTTCTCGTCGATCGCCTCGAGGAAGGCCTCGACCTCGGCCAGGGCTTCAGCACTCAGGCTGGCGGCGCTCACCGGGTTTTTCGGGGTGTAGCCGATCTTCGCCGAGGTGACGGTGAAACCATGCTCGGGCAGGGCCTTCTGCACCGCGTCCAGGTCGGTGGTGTCGGTGATGAACAGGGTCGAACCCTCTTCCTCGCCGTCCTCGAAGTCCTGGGCGCCAGCTTCGATGGCGGCCATTTCCGGGTCGGCATCACCCTCCGGGGTGGCCTCGATCAGGCCGACATGGTTGAAGTCCCAGGCCACCGAGCCGCTTGCGCCGAGCTGGCCCTTGCGGAACAACACCCGGATCTGGGCGACGGTACGGTTCACGTTGTCGGTCAGGCATTCGACGATCAGCGGCACCTGGTGCGGGGCAAAGCCCTCGTAGCTGACGGCATGGTACTGCACCGCCTCGCCATCCAGGCCAGCGCCTTTCTTGATCGCACGCTCGAGGGTTTCGCGGGTCATCGAGGCTTTCTTGGCCTGGACGATCGCCAAGCGCAGACGCGGGTTCATATCCGGGTCGGCGCCCGACTTGGCCGCGATCTGGATCTCCTTGGCCAACTTGCCCATGATCTTGCCCTTGGCGTTGGCGGCCGTTTCTCTATGCTTGGCTTTCCACTGTGCGCCCATCTCGACTCTCTTTGTCTCAGCGGCCGGTTCAGGAAGCGACCGGCCAAAAGTGGGGAGAGTTTATACGCCCTCGCGGGTGGGATCGACAAGAAATCGCATGGCGGACATTCGCGGGCAGCTCGCAGCAGCGAACCCCCGCCCCTGCAAGCGGTGGGTACCTGTGGGAGCGGCGGTGCGGCGACCCGACTTGCCCGCGAAAAAGCCCACACCGACTCAGCCCTTGTCCGCCTTCCCCGCCGCCGCCGCGAACTTCGCCAACCGCACATCCAGCCGCCGCGGGCGCAACCCTCGGTCTTCGGCGCGCTCCTTGCGCCGCACGGCATCGCGCACCATCAGCGACCCCAGGTAGCGGATCGGCTCCGGCGGGAACTGCCCCAGCGGCCCCTTGACCAGGGGCGAGCGCGTCCAGGCGTTGTCCATCCCCAGGGCCAGCGACGAAAGGATCTGCCCGCCCATGTGGCAAGGCCCTACCCCGCTGCCGGAATAGCCGAAGCCATAGAACACGTTGCCCTGCCCGTCCAGCCGGCCGAAGAACGGCAAGCCGGTCACCGAGCGATCCGATGGCCCGTTCCAGCTCGCGGCCAGCGGCACCTCGGCCAGCGCCGGGAAGAACTCGCCCAAGGTCCGCTTCAGCAGCGATCGGTAGGGTGATGGCTGATCGAAGACCGGCAGCATGCGCCCGCCATAGGCGAAGGTATTGCCGCCCTTGCCCAGCATCAGCCGCCCATCGGGGGTGTTGTGGTAGTAATGCACGAAGATGCGCGAATCGAGCACGCTGATGCCGGTCTCCAGGCCCGTCTGGCGCAACAGTTCGGGGCACGGCTCGGTGATCACCATGTCGCTGGAGACGATCGCCACGCTGCGCTCGAACTGCGCAAACTGTCGCGCCATCCAGGCATTGAGGCCCAGCACGACCCGGTCGGCACGCACGGTGCCGTGGGCGGTGCGCACCTGCACCGGGGCGCCGTGCTCAAGGCCGGTCATCGCCGTGCCCTCGTGGATGCGCACGCCACGCTGCAAGGCCACCCGGCGCAGGCCACGCACCAGCTTGCCCGGCTGTACCGTGGCGGCCGCTGGCGAGAACCAGCCTTCCCGGTGGCGGTCAGAGCCTGCCCGACGCTGCACCTCATCCAGCGCCAGACGCTGGAACGAGTTGATGCCCTGGCGCTGCAGCGCCGCGATCACCGCATCGGTACTGCCGACCTGGGCGGCATTGGTGGCGGTATACAAGGTGCCGTCCATGCGGTAGTCGCAGTCGATGTGATGTTCGGCGCAGAACGTGCCGATGGCGGCAATACTGCGCTCCGACTCACGGACCAGGCGCACCGCCTCGGCCACACCGAACAAGCGCTCCAGGGTGAAGTACTTGGCCGACCACGACAGCGCACAACCACCATTGCGCCCGCTGGCACCGGCGCCGCAGATATCCGCCTCGATCAGCAGCACATCCAGCCCCGGCAGCGCCTCCTTGAGCATCAGCGCGGTCCACAAGCCGGTATAGCCGCCACCGACGATGCACACATCACAGCGCACATCGCCTTGCAGCGGCGGGCACACCGCCTCGTTTTGCGGATCCAGGGCCTGTTGCAGCCAGAACGGTCTCATCGTTTCACTTTCCTTCAGGTACGTACCGGCTTGATCGCCATGCCGGTATTGGGGGCCACGTCATGTACCGCCTCCGCAGTGGCCGGGCGGCTGTTCCAGTGCGGCAGCAGCACCAGGGCGGAGAACAGCGCAGTGCCGGCGAACACGATGAACACCGTGACGCTGTCGAAATAGCCCGGCAGCAAGCCGCCGAGCACCGCGCCCACCGAGCCGCAGCCATTGACGAACCCGGCTGCCGTGGCGCCGGCCTTGGCGGTGCCGAAGTCGATCGCGGCCGCGCCGCTGATCATCGAGTCAGGTCCGTACAGGGTCAGGCCCATGACGAACAACAGCGCAACGACCAGAACCACACTGCCGCTGTGCATCGCGGCCATGAAACCCGCCAGGGTGAAGGTCAGCAGCACCAGGCTGATCACGCAGGCCGGCATGCGCCGGGCACCGAACAGCTTGTCCGAGGCCAGGCCGATCAGGATCGGGCCGAGCAACCCGGCCAGCTCGAAGGCTGTGGGAATGATCGCCGCGCCAACCTTGCCTACCGAGGGCATCTGCTCGAAAACGATCACCGGCCCCCACAGCAGAATGGCGTAGCGCGCCGGCTTGAGCATGAAGTAGGCAAGACCCAACGTGAGTACCGTGCGGTTGCGCAGGATTTCGCGCAGCGGCGCCCAGACACTGCACAGGTTCGCGCCTGGCGCCATACTCTGCGGCTCCGGCTCCACCGCCGGCAGGCCGACGTCTTCGGGCTTGTTGCGCTGCAAGAAGAAGAACAGCAGCGCCACCGCTGCCACCACCACGGCGCTGGAGAAAAACGCTGCGTGCCAGCTGCCAACCAGGGTGTATGCCCACCACCCGGCAAACGGCGAGGCCACCAGGCCGCCAAAGGCGTAGCACGAACTCCATAGCCCAAGTACCCGGCCACGCTGGGACGACGGGAAGAAACTGCCGATGTTCTTGCACAGCCCTGCCCAGCCGGTCGACTGCGCCAGGCCCTGGATCAGCATGCAGGTGGCAAAGATCGGGAAGGTCGCGTAACTGCCCATCACCACCGCTGCTGCGGCCGAGATCAGCAGGCCGCCGAGTACCACCACGCGTGGGCCGAAGCGGTCGGCGAGCATGCCCCAGGTGAACTGGCCCACGGCGTAGGCCGCCAGGTAGATCGCGTCGAGGTTGGCCATGGCGGCCTTGTCGAGCATGAAGCCTGGATCTTCAGCAATGCCAAGCTTGGCGACCGAGAAGGCCTTGCGGGTGAAATAGAAGGCGGCGTAGGCCAGCCAGGTGATGGCGAAGATCTGCATGCGCCACCGCTTGATGGCACCGAAAGACTGGTTCATTGACTCTGACCTCTTGCTGAGTGTGCCGGCAGAATGTGAAGAAACGCCTGTCTTGTTGTTGTGTTGCGCACTGCATGACGGAGGGACGTCATCTGGCTGGACCATGGCCCGGTGCAGGCGCTGTTGGCGCTGCCTCGGGTTGAGCGACATGGAAACAGCTGATGACTGATAAATAAAATCGATTTATCGTATTTCACACATAAGCCCAGCTTTTAACAGAACCTGTTCCGAGGTGTTCATGTCGGTCTCGCAAGCGCAGCTCAAGGCCTTTCACGCCGTGGCCGAACACGGCAGCTTCACCCGGGCCGCCGAGAAACTCTTCCTCACCCAGCCGGCGGTGTCCGACCAGGTGCGCAAGCTGGAGGAACGCTTCGGCGTGCTGCTGTTCCAGCGCAACAAGCGCTCGGTGCAGCTCACCGACCTGGGCGAACGCCTGTTGGGCATCACCCAACGCCTGTTCGCCTGTGAAACCGAAGCCCTGGAGCTGCTGCAGGATTCGCGAGCCCTGCACATCGGCAGCCTGGTGCTGGCGGTGGATGCCCCCGTGCACGTACTGCCGCAGGTTGCGCGCTTCTGCCAGCGCTACCCGGGGATTCAGGTCAAGATCGAGACGGGCAACACCGATGAGTCGCTGGCGCGCCTGTTCAGCTACCAGGCCGACCTGGCCCTGCTCGGGCGCGACGTCGATGACGAGCGGCTGTTCTGCGTGCCGATGCGGCGTGATCCGATGGTGGCCTTCGTATCCCGGGACCACCCTTGGGCCAGCCGCGCCTCGATCAGCCTGGCCGACCTGGACGACACGCCGCTGGTCTTGCGTGAGCCCGGCTCGGTGACGCGCCAGACCCTGGAAGAAGAGATGCAGCGCGCGGGCCTGCGCATCCGCCCGGCCATCCAGGTCGAGGGACGTGAAGCGGCGCGTGAAGCGGTGGTGGTGGGGATTGGCGTGGGGGTGGTGTCGGCGGCGGAGTTCGGCGCCGACTCACGGGTGTGCGCGCTGCCCATCGTCGATTGCCAACGCCACCTGACCGAGACGCTGGTGTGCCTGAGCGAACAACGCACGCGGCGAGTGGTGGCGACATTTTTGCAGATGGTGCAAGAGGCGCTGTGAATCCATCGGTGCCGTCCCTGCGATCAGGCCGGCCCCGACAACCCTGCAATCTACCCTATGCTGATGACTCGCCCCACAGCGGACCCCGCCCACCATGCTCTACCGCCTAAGCGCCGACGCCCTCGTCCTGCTGCACCTGGCCTTCATCCTACTGGTGCTGTTCGGCGGCCTGCTGGTGCTGCGCTGGCGCCGCGCCCTGCTCCTGCATCTGCCGGCCCTGGCCTGGGGGCTTTCGGTGGAGTGCCTGCATCTACAGTGCCCGCTGACCGGCTGGGAAAACCGCATGCGCCTGGCAGCCGGCCAGGCTGGCTACCAGGGTGGGTTCGTCGAGCACTATGTCTGGCCGCTGATCTACCCTGCAGGGCTGACACCGCAGATCCAGGTGCTGCTCGGGTTGATCGTGTTGCTGCTCAACCTTGGCATCTACGGCTATGTGCTCTGGCGCGGGTGGCGTGCTAGCGGGTAGCGACCACGAACAACCGCGGGAACGGCAGCAACACCTTGCCATCGGTGGCTTTCGGGTAATCCTGCTCCATGGCCTGCAAGTAGAGCTGCAGGAAGCTTTCGCGCTCGGCCTCGTCCAGCCGCGCCAGGTACGGCCGCAAGCCCGAACCCTTGAACCACTCCACCACGGCGCTGGCGCCGCCCTCGAGGACATGGTGATAGGTGGTACGCCACACATCCACGCGTTCGCACAGCGGGCTGAGCAGGTCGTAGTAGAACGCGCCGCTGTGTCGCGGTGGCAAGGAAAAATCGCTGAACTTGTCTTTCCACGGGCCTTGGCTGGCAATCTCGCGCATGCGCTTGTGGGCAGGTTCGTCAAGGTTGTCGGGAGTCTGCACCGCCAGGCTGCCGCCCTCGGAAAGCTGGCGGATCAGGTGCGGGTACAGCTCACGGTGGTTCGGCACCCATTGCAACGACGCGTTGGCGAGGATCAGGTCCTGGGGTTCGGCAGCCTTCCAGGTGGCGATGTCGGCTACCTCGCAACGCACCCGCGGCACCTTCAGGCGTGGTCGCTCGCGCGCCTTGTCGATCATGTCCTGGTCGCTGTCCAAGGCCAGCACCTGGGCGTCGCCATGCTGTTGCAGCAAGACCTCGGTGGAGTTGCCAGGGCCGCAACCAAGGTCAGTGGCATGGCGCACCGGCCGCGGTGGCACGGCCGCGAGCAGATCGCGCACGGCGCGGGTGCGTTCATTTTCGAAGAGCGAATATTGGGTGGCGGACCAGGCCATGGGCGACTCCTTCGGCAGTTGGAAGCGCTAGCATAGGCCTTTTCCCGAACGTCCGGGGTATCGGTCTGACCGATCCGCTTCGCCTGAACGAAAACAGGAACCGACAGCCTATGCTGGAGGTCATCCGCATAACCTCCACACGTCGCTTGCCATGAATGCCTTCCCCTATCCGCGTCTTGCCCTGCCTCTGGCCATCCTTGCGTTGATCGGCGCCTCCTTCCTGCTCGCCTCGCCCTGGATGGGCCAGGGCTTCGAGCTGTCCGACCTGTCCACCGACAGCCAGAACCGCCTGACCCGGCAACTGGAGGACGGCAGCCTGTTGACCCTGGACAACGGGTCGGCCGTGGACCTGACGTTCGACCGCGCCCAGCGACGGATCGACCTGCTCAAGGGCCAACTGCTGCTGGAGGTGGCGCGGGGCGATACGCGCCCGCTGTTCATCGTCACCCCACACGGCAGCCTGCGGCCGCTGGACGCGAAACTGATCGTCGAACGGCTTCAGGACAGCAGCGAAGTCACCGTGCTGGAGGGGCGGGTCGAACTGACGGGCAACGACCGCCAACGCTCGCTCAACCGCGGCCAGCAGTTGCGCTTCGATGGCATCACCCCCGGCACCCTGACCCAGGTCGATACCGGCGATACCCAGGCAGCCTGGTACCTGGAGCGCCTACCCGGCGATGGTCAGCCATTGAACGAAACGCTCGAGCGCCTGGCACGGCACCACCGTGGCCTGCTGCTGTTCGATGCCTCCTCGCTGGCCGACCTGAAGGTCGCCGACGACCTGGCCCTGGACGACACCGACCAGGCCCTGGATGACCTGCAGGCCATCCTGCCGATCAAGGTCGCCCGTTACACCGACTGGCTGACCCTGGTGCGGCGCAAATGAAAACGCGGCCGGTCCCTGGAGGAGCCGGCCGCGTTTTCAGTACAACCCAGGTAGCGATCAGTGACGCTTGGCGCTACGCATCTGATGCACCACACCCATGGCCACCACGATGGCCGCGGCGATACCGGTGGAGATCACCAGGATCTGGTAGTCAGGCATGAAGGCCATGGTCACCAGTGCGGCAACGATGAAGGCGATCACCAGGTAGGTCAGCCAGGGGAACAGCCACATCTTCAGGCGCACCTCACGGCCCTCGGCGATCAGCTTGCGGCGCATGCGCAGCTGCGAGAAGGCGATCACCAGGTACACCAGCAGGGCGATCATGCCGGTGGTGTTCATCAGGGTTTCCAGCACATCCTTCGGGCGCAGGGTCTCGCTGAAGTTGATCAGCGCACAGACCACCGCCACGGCGCAGGAGCCGAGGATCGCGTATACCGGCACGCCGGTCCCGGTGCGGGTGATCTTGAAGAACGACGGTGCATCACCGCGCTGCGACAGCGAGAAGAGCATGCGCGAAGCGGTGTAGTGGCCGGAGATCAGGCAACTGCTCACCGAGGTCAACACCACGAAATTCATCAGCAGCTCGGCATACGGCACACCCAGCAGTTCCAGGGTGCGACGGTAGGCGCCATAGCCGGAAACGCCCAGGTGCGGATCGTTCCACGGCACCAGGCAGACGATCAGGAAGATCGAGCCGACGTAGAACAGGCACACACGCCACACCACCGAATTGGTGGCCTTGACGATCTGGGTAGCCGGGTCCTTCGCTTCCGAAGCCGCGATGGTCACGATCTCGGCACCGAGGAAGGCGAACATCACGCCGAGCAAGGCGCCGATCACCGTGGTGATGCCGTTGGGCATGAAGCCTTCGGCGGTCAGGTGGGTGATACCGCGCACCTCACCGAACTGCCAGACGTTCATCACTGCGGCGGTACACACCACCAGGAAACAGACGATCGCCACCACCTTGATCAAGGCGAACCAGAACTCGAATTCGCCGTAGTGCTTGACGTTGAAGAAGTTCACGGTGATCAGCAACAAGGTGGTCGCCAGCACGAACACGTTGACGCTGACATCAGGGAAGAAGCCATGCAGGATCTTGCCCGCCACGTAGGCTTCCCAGGCCATGAGGATGACCCAGTACCACCAGTACAGCCAACCGATGGTGAAACCGGCCCAACGCCCGATGGCGCGGTCGGCGTAGGTGGAGAACGAGCCGGTGTCCGGCGAGGAGGTCGCCATCTCGCCGAGCATGCGCATGATCAGCACCACCAGGATGCCGCCGGCGAGGTACGCCAGGACAGCCGCTGGGCCGGCGCTGTGGATCACGCTGCCGGAGCCGACGAACAAGGCGCCGCCAATGACCCCGGCGATCGACATCATCGTCAGGTGGCGCGACTTGAGCGAGGCACTGAGCTTGCTCTCGTGCCCGCCTTCCGCGGAGGTGGTGGATGTGGATGTTGCGTCCATCAGTTGTGTACCCCGTGCTTCTTTTTATCCAAGGAAAAACTGTGAAACCCCGATGGTTATCGGCCTCACCTGTACATCAGCGCTATTGCGGGCAGGAGGTGTGAAGAACACACGCAGACCATCCATGGCGGCCTGCTGACGCGCCCGAGGGTTGCCGCTCGGGCGAACTGAACGTGTTGCATCTGGCGATATCTGACACCTAATGTAAAAATGTCCGCCACATAGAGCCATGCACAGTGGCATGAAACTCGCACTGCACTGTACAGGCCGCCAATGCAATACACCCGCGACACCCTGCAGGCGCTTGGCGTTACGCACACCTGAAGGCACCCCATGCTGCGACTACATCCAGACTCCCCTACCCCGCTGGTCAACCAGATCATCGACGGGTTGCGCGAGCTCATCGACAACCAGACCCTCAAGCCCGGCGCCAAGGTGCCGTCTATCCGCGCGTTTGCCTCGACCTACTCGGTGAGCACCTTCACCGTGGTCGAAGCCTACGACCGCCTGGTGGCCCAGGGGCTGCTGGTCAGTCGCGGCAATGCGGGTTTCTTCGTCAGCCGCTCGGCGGGCGAGTTGCTCGACACGCACACCCCGCAAGCTGACACAACCCGACCATCGTTCAACTCCGAGTGGTACCTGCAACAGATCTTCGAAACCCGCCAACTGCCGTTCAAACCCGGCTGCGGCTGGCTGCCCAATGACTGGATGTACGAAGATGGCTTGCGTCGCGGCATGCGCCAGGTTGCCGGCAGCCCGCTGGAGCTGTCTGGCTATGGTGATCCGATGGGCCTGCCTGAATTGCGCGCGCTGACCGCGCAGAACCTGCAGCAGGAGCTGTCGATCGTGGCCAGCCCTGCGCAACTGATGCTCACCCATGGCGCCAGCCAGGCGCTGGACCTGGCCGTGCGCACCCTGGTGCGACCGGGTGACGTGGTGCTGGTGGACGACCCAGGCTATCCCAACCTGATGAGCATCCTGCGCTTCCAGGGCGCGACCTTGGTGGGCGTCCCGCGCACACCGGTGGGCTACGACCTCGACCAGTTGGAGCGCTTGCTCGCCCACCATCGCCCAACGGTGTTCTTCACCCAGCCACACCTGCACAGCCCGACCTGTTCGCGCACGCCGCTCGCGCAGTTGCACCGCCTGCTGCAACTTGCGTCGCAGCATGGTTTGCGCCTGGTGGAGAACAACCTCTACGCCGACATGATCGCCGAGCCGCAGCCGTGCCTTGCCAGCCTCGATCATCTGCAGCAGGTGGTATACGTGGGCAGCTACTCCAAGAGCATCTCGCCCAACGTGCGGGTGGGCTACCTGGTGGCCGAAGCCGAGGTGATGCAGCAGCTGTTGCAGTTGAAGATGCGTTCAGGGCTGACCACCTCGCAGGTGATGGAGCGGGTGGTATACGCCGCAGTGATCGACGGTCGCTGGCGCAAGCACCTCAAGCGCCTGCGCCAGCGCCTGGCAGAAGCGCATCAGGAAGTGGGTCGACACCTGCATCGACTGGGCTTCGAGCTGTTCATCGAATCGGATGAAGGCATGTACATCTGGACCCGCCACCCGGCCATTCCCGATAGTGCGGCGCTGCTCGACGATGCGCTGGAACAGGGGATCATGCTTGGGCCTGGGCAGTTGTTCATGGTCGATGCGCAGGCCACGGGGTGGATGCGGTTCAATGTGGCGTTCAGTACGGATCCCGGGATGTGGGAGTTGCTGGAGAAGGTGTTGGTGCGGCATGTCAGGCGAGGCTAATGAAAATCCCGACTCCTTACATCCAACCCCCGCAATAACCCACTGACATCCTCCAACCGCCGCGCGATCAGGTGTCTGACACCATTTTCCTGCTCCAGGCGGCCACTGACCTTGAGCAATTGCGAGCCCACCAGGGCTCGCCGCTGTCGCTCGGCCAGATCCCGCCACACCACCACGTTGAGCATGCCGAACTCGTCTTCCAGGGTGACGAAGGTCACGCCGCTGGCCGTCTGGGGGCGCTGGCGACCCACGACGATGCCGGCCACGGCAACGCTGTCGCCATGGCTCAAGCCATCCAGCTCACGAGAGCTGCGGCAACCCAGCGCGCGCAGGCGTGAACGCAGCAGCGTCAAGGGATGCGGGCCAAGTGTGGTGCCCAGGGTCGCGTAGTCGGCGAACAGGTCTTCGGCGATGCTCGGCGCCGGCAAGCTCACTTCGCTTTCAGGCGCAGACTCGACCCCAGCGAACAACGGCAGTTGCGCCTGCACGGCAGCGACCTGCCAGCGCGCCTGATGGCGATCGCGAGCCAGGGCACGCAAGGCACCGGCATCGGCCAGGCGCGCGCGGGCGCGGCTGTCGAGGGACGCACGCAGGCACAGATCCTCGACATCCCGCCATGGCCGCTGCGCCCGCGCCTGCTCCAGGCGCCGGGCATCGTCCTCGCCGAAACCACGGACCTGCCGCAGCCCCAGGCGAATCGCCAGGGCATCACCGCCTTGCGGTTCCAGGGTGCAGTCCCAGACACTGTGAACGACATCCACCGGTCGCACCTCGATGCCCTGTCGACGCGCCTCCTGCAAAAGCTGGTCCGGGCTGTAGAACCCCATGGGCCAACTGTTGATCAACGCGCAGGTGAAGATCGCCGGCTCGTGGCACTTGAGCCAACTGCTGGCGTAGCACAGCAAGGCGAAACTGGCGGCGTGGGACTCGGGGAAGCCATAGCTGCCGAACCCCTTGATCTGCTCGAAGATGCGTTCGGCAAAGGCCAGCTCGTAACCATTGCGCAACATGCCGTCGAGCAAGCGCAGCCGATGCGGCTCCAGCCCGCCATGACGCTTCCACGCCGCCATGCTGCGGCGCAACTGGTCGGCTTCGCCTGGGGTGTAGTCGGCCGCGACCATCGCCAGCTCCATCACCTGCTCCTGGAACAACGGCACACCCAGCGTGCGCTCGAAGACCGCCTTGAGCTTTTCCGAAGGATAAGTGACCGGCTCTTGCTTCAGACGCCGCCGCAGATAGGGATGCACCATATCCCCCTGGATCGGCCCGGGCCGCACGATCGCCACCTCGATGACCAGGTCGTAGAAGGTGCGCGGCTGCAGGCGCGGCAGCATGGCCATCTGTGCCCGCGACTCGATCTGGAACACCCCCATGGTCTCGGCGCGGCTGATCATCGCGTAGGTGGCGGGATCTTCCTGGGGGATGCTGGCCAGGGTCAGCTCGCGGCCACGGTGCAGCCGGAGCAGATCGAAACAACGGCGCAGGGCGCTGAGCATGCCCAGGGCGAGCACATCGACCTTGAGCAGACCCACCATGTCCAGGTCGTCCTTGTCCCACTGGATCACCGTGCGCTCAGGCATGGCGGCGTTCTCCACCGGCACCAGTTGGTCCAGTGGCTGCTCGCAGATCACGAAACCGCCAGGGTGCTGCGACAGGTGTCGAGGGAAACCGATCAACTCACCCGCCAGCACCAGGATACGCCGCAACGATGGGCTCTGCGCCTCGAAACCAGCCTCGGCCAGGCGCTGCGCATCGGGAATGCGATCGCTCCAGCGCCCGCAACATTTGGCCAGGGCATCCACCTGGTCGCTCGGCAGACCCAGCACCCGAGCCACGTCACGCACGGCGCCAGCAGCGTGATAGGTGCTGACCACCGCGGTAAGCGCCGCGCGGTGCCGGCCATAGCGCCTGAACACATACTGGATCACCTCTTCGCGGCGGTCGTGTTCGAAGTCCACATCGATGTCGGGCGGTTCATTGCGCTCACGTGAGAGAAAGCGCTCGAACAGCAGGCGGTGGGTCATTGGGTCGAGCTCGGTGATCCCCAGCACGAAACACACCACCGAGTTGGCCGCAGAGCCCCGCCCCTGGCAGAGGATATTCTGCCGGCGGGCGAAATCGACGATGTCGTGGACGGTGAGAAAGTAGCTTTCGTAGCCCAGTTCCTCGATCAGCGTCAGTTCGCCCTCAAGCGTCTGGTACACCTCGGCGCTGGCACCCTGCGGCCAGCGTATCGACAGACGCTGCTCGCACAGGTGACGCAACCAGCTCGCCGGGCTGTGGCCTTCAGGGACCAGCTCACGGGGGTACTGGTACTTCAGCTCGCTCAGGTCGAAGCGGCAGCGCTCGGCAATGACCAGGGTTTCGCTCAGCAGGTCGCCGGGGTGCAGCTCGGCCAGTTGCTCGCGGCTGCGCAGGTGGCGTTCGCCATTGGGGTAGAGGTAACGCCCGGCCTCGGCCACCGTGCAGTGCTGGCGGATCGCGGTCATGCAGTCCTGCAAGGCGCGACGACCACGGACATGCATGTGCACGTCGCCACAGGCAACGGCGCGAATCGCCAGTTGCCCGGCCAGGGCACGCAAACGCTGCAAGCGCGCTGCGTCGTCGCTGCCACGGTGCTGGTGCACTGCCAGCCACAGCCGCTCGGGGAACAGTGCCTGCAACCAGCGGCCGGGTTCGGGGTCGCCAGGGTCGTCAGCGATCCACAGCGCCAGCAAGCCTGAGCAATGCGCCTGCAGGTCTTCAGCCAGCAATCGATACTCGCCCTTCTCTGCCCGACGCCGCGCGCGGGTAATGAGCGCGCAGAGGCTCTGGTAGCCGGTCAGGTTCTCCACCAGCAGCACCAGGCGTGGCCCATCCTGCACCTGCACTTCGCTGCCGACGATCAGCCGTACGCCATGCTCGCGGGCCGCCTGCCAGGCGCGGACAATCCCGGCCAGGGTACATTCGTCGGTGATTGCCAGGGCCTGATAGCCCTGCTCTTGGGCACGACGAAACAGCTCGTCGGCGCTGGAGGCGCCGCGCTGAAAACTGAAATTCGACAGGCAATGCAGCTCGGCGTACTCAGGCAGGCTCATGCGAACCAGCCCTGCAGCCACAAGGGGCCGGGTTGGGCGAGGTCGCGGTAGGCCCAACCACGCAACCCTTCGCGGGTTTCGATGCGGTAGTAGTCACGGCGCACATCACCGCCATCCCACCAGCCCGATTCGATGCGCTCGGCTTGGCCAAGCCATTGCAGGCCGCCCTCGGGCAAGGCCAGGGCCTGGGGCAGCAACCAGCCAGGACGGCTGCCGGGCGCGACTGCCAGGCTGCCCGCAGCGCCCTGCTCGCTGGCTTGCCAGGCGTGCTCGGGGCGATGATCGGCTTCTGCGCGCAGGCCTTTGACCGCCTCGTCGCCCAACCGGGCACGCAAGCGCTCGCGCAACTGTTCCCAGGGCTGGGCTTGCTGCGAACGCGGATCGAACAGCGCGCGATGCTGTGGCACGAACGCTGGCAGGTCGGCGGCCAGCAGGCGCACGTTGCGCACCGGCGCCGGAATGCGCAGCGGCTCCAGCCGGCCACGGGCCAGTTCGAAGAGCATCGCCGCTTCGCGCTCGGCCGCCAGCAAGCCGACCTTGAGCACAGTATCCGGCCCCTCTACGTGCTCCAGATGCAGCTCGAAACGCTGCACGCCGCAGTCACGCCCGGCAAGAAAAGCGGCCAGGTCATTGATCAGCCGGCGCAGGGGAAACAGCAATGCCTGGTGCGATTCCACATCGAAATTCAGCTCCAGCCTGGACTCGAACCGGTCTGGCGGCTGATAGAAGTCCAGCCCCAGCGCACGCTGGCCGAAAAGTTGGTCCAGGTGCAACTGCACAGGCGCGGCAAAACGCTTGGCCAGGGCATCACGCGGCAAGGCCATGACCTCGCCCAGCCGGCGCAACCCCATGCGCGAGAGGGCCTGGGCGGCATCGGCAGGCAAGCCGACCCGATCCAGAGGCATGTTCGCCAATGCTGCGCGCGTCTGCTCGGCGCAGGTCAGCGCCAGGCCATCGTGCCCGTTGACCAGCATGCGCGCCGCCACCGGATTGCTCGCCAGCACAATGCGATGACGCAGGCCGAGTTCCTGCAGTTCTGTACGCAGACGCGCCTCGAAACTCGCCCACGGACCGAACAGTTGCAGGCTCGACCCCACCTCCAGCAACAACGCACGCGGATAGTGCAGGCTGACCTGAGCGCTGAACCGGTAGGCCCAGGCCGCCAACAGTTGCTGTACTTCGTCGATGCGCGCCGGATCGGCCTCGACACAGGTGAAGCCGTCAGCCAGGGCCCGGGCGGCAGTCAGCGTCTGCCCAGCGCGCAGCCCCAGGTCGGCGGCCGCCGCATTGACCGCCTGCAACACCCGTCGTTGCGCTGGGCCGCCAAGCAGGACCAGCGGCGAATCGGCGTCGTCACGCCCGCGCTGAACGGTGTCCAGCGCCAGCTGCGGCAGCAGGATACAGGCCCAGAGCATGGCGCATCAGCCTCGTCCGGGAGCGGCGATGGGCGTGGCCGGCACCAGGCCGCCACGGCACTTGAGCACTCGCCACTGTGCCGGACGCGTATCGATGGCGATACGCAAAGCCGCGGGCGACGGGTTGTGCGCCGCCTGCTGGGGTCGGCAGGCGAAGGCCAGCGCCTCACCGGTTTCAGCGGCGACCTGCAAGCGGCGCAATGAGCGGTCATCGGCGCGCTCCGGCCAGCACAGCACCGCCGCACAACTGCCAGAGCGCAGGCACTGCTCGGCAGCCCACAGGGCCTCGTCTGGCTCGGCCGCGACCTGCGCCAGCCAGCGCAGATCAACGCCTGCCGCCTGCCAGGCCGGCGCGTAGGGAATGAACGGCGGCGCTACCAGCACCACCCGCCCACCCTCGCCGCTCAGCCGGGCGAGGGTCGGCCAGAGCAACTGCAGTTCACCACAACCGGGGCTGGCCAGCAGCAACTCGCTGAGCGCCGCCGATGGCCAGCCCCCTTCAGGCAGGCGCTCGTCCAGCGCGGCATGACCAGTGGGCTGCAAGCCGAGCGGGCGCGCCTGGACCTGCCGCCCACGCCAGATTCGGCGCTGGTCGAGCAACCCATCGAGATCGACTACCGCGCCCATCAGTCACGCCTCAGCAGGCCGCAGAACACACCTTCGATGCAGAAGTCGTGCTCGGGGCCCACGTCGATGGGGGCATAGGCCGGGTTGCGTGGCAGCAGCCGATAGCCACCCGCCACCCGCTGCAGGCGCTTGATGGTGACCTCGCCATCGAGCCGCGCAACGACGATCTGCCCGTCGCGGGCATCGGCCTGCTGGAAAATGCCGACCAGATCGCCGTCGAGGATACCGTCGCCGATCATCGAATCGCCGCGCACCTTGAGCAGGTAGTCGGGCGTGCGACGGAACAGGCTGGGGTCGATCAGCAATTGTTCGTGGATACCCAGGTCCGGACCGATCGGCGCACCGGCGGCGACCCGGCCAAGCACCGGAATCTCGAGGATTTCCGGTCGGCGCAGCGGTTCGGCCAGGCGAATGCCCCGCGCCTGGTTAGGCGTGACCTCGATGTAGCCACCCTCATGCAGGGCAGTGATGTGCTTGCGCGCCACGCTGCGCGAGGCGAAACCGAAGCGCTCGGCGATATCGGCCAGGCTCGGCGGCTGGCCGTGGTCGGCGATCCGCTCGCGGATGAATTCGAGAATGGCGCGGCGTTTGGGGGATAATCTGTCCATGGAGCACATTTGTACTCTTTTCCGAAAACACTGAACAGCCCCCTTCGTCGCCGAGTTTGGCTATGATGGCTGCTGAATTGTTTCTTCACTGCCAGGATGCCCGATGCTGACCGCCCTGCTGTTCGACCTCGATGGGACCCTTACCGACACCGACACCCTGCACCTGCAGGCGTTTCGCAAGCTGCTGCACGATTACGACGGCCGTGAACTGACCCAGGAGCAATTCAACGCCCAGGTCAGCGGCCGCTCCAATGGCCTGCTGTTCAAGGAGCTGTTCCCCCAGGCCGATGCCGCCGAGTGCAAGGACCTGGCCGACCGCAAGGAGGCGCTGTTCCGCGAAATGTCGCCCACGCTCGAGCCGATGCCGGGGCTGCTGCGCGTGCTGGAGCACGCCGAGCGCCATGGCATCGGCATGTGCGTGGTGACCAATGCCCCGCGGCTGAACGCCGAGCATATGCTGGGGGCCATGGGCCTGGGCGAGCGCTTCGAGCATGTGCTGGTGGCCGACGAACTGGCCCGACCCAAGCCCGACCCACTGCCCTACCTCACCGGCCTCCAGCGCCTGGAAGCCAAGGCCGCGCAGGCACTGGCCTTCGAAGACTCGCTACCCGGCGTGAAGGCGGCGGTCGACGCCGGGATCTTCACCGTGGCCCTGGCCACCACCCAGCCGGCCGAGCGCCTGCTGCAGGCCGGCGCGCAACTGGTGATCGAGGATTACAACGACCCACGGCTGTGGGCGTTGATCGAACAGATGCAGGCTTGACCCTCGCCTCGGTAGGCGCGGCGGTTCGCCGCTGCGACGTGTTCCGCGCCTACCGAAGAGTGGGTCAAGCCCGCCGCGCAACCATCAGGAAGATCACCAGCGCCAGCCCCGGCAATACCGCGCCCACCAGCGCCACGCCATTCCAGCCATAACCCGCATACAAGGCACTGGCCACTGCCGAACCCAGGGCACCGCCGATGAAGATGCTGGTCATGTACACGGCATTGAGCCGCCCGCGGCTGGCTGGGTCCAGGGCGTACACCTCACGCTGGCCGATCACCATGTTCATCTGCACGGCGAAGTCCAGCAGCACCCCGGTCAACCCCAGGCCGATCACGCTGTAGCCCGGCGCGCTCAGCCCGAACAGCAGCGACAACGGCGCCAGCACCAGGGCCAGCAACGACGCCTGGCGCGCATGCCCGGCATCGGCAAGGCGCCCGGCAATCGGGGCCGCAATGGCGCCCACCGCGCCCACCAATGCGAACAACGCGATCTGGCTCTGCGACAGGCCATGCTCGGTCGCCAGCGCTAGCGGCACGGCGGTCCAGTACAGGCTGAACGTCGCGAACATCAAGCCTTGATAGAGCGAGCGCTGGCGCAGCAACGGGTAGCGCCGCAGCAGCCCGCCCAGCGAGGCCATCAACTCGACGTAGCTGGCCTTGTGTTCCGGCACACGCCGCGGCAGGGTCACGGCCAGCAGCACGACGATTGCCGCCATCAGCACCGCCGCCCCCAGGAACACGGCACGCCAGCCGAAGTGATCGGCCACCAGGCTCGACAAGGGCCGCGCCAGCAGGATGCCCAACAGCAGGCCACCCATGATGTTGCCCACCACCCGGCCACGCTGTTGCTCCGGCGACAGATGCGCAGCCAGTGGGATCAGCATCTGCACCGCCACCGAACTGAAGCCGATCAGCAAGGCATAACCGAGAAACAGCTCACCTTGGCCGTGCCCGCTGCTGCCCGCCAGGAGCAGGCTGGCGCAGGACAGCACAGCCGTGGCGATCATCAGCCGGCGGTTCTCCACCAGGTCGGCCAACGGCACCAGCAACAGCAGCCCCAGGGCGTAGCCCAGCTGGGTGAGCGAGACGATCAGGCTGGCACGCTCGGTGGACAGCCCAAGGTCCGGCGCGATCAGGCCGACGATGGGTTGGGCGTAGTAGATGTTGGCAACGATGGCACCACAGCAGAACGCCAGCAGCGTCACCAGGCCTCGGCTCAGTGACGTGCCGGATGTAGAGGATGTCGCTAAAGAAGCACTCATTTCAGATTATTCACACATGGCAAGACATGCCACGCACCTTAGCGGCCAGGGCCTGCGGAGGGAATCGGAGCGCAACGCAAAGCGGCTTTGCGCCAGGCGCAACGCCACCACGTTCAGGGCCTGAGCAACGACTCGCAGAACTCGATGAACGCCGTTACCCGCCGCGACCAGCGATGGTTGGGCAGGTACAGGGCGTTGATATTGCAACTGGCAGCGATCGGATTGGCCTGCCAGCCCGGGAACAACCGCACCAGACGCCCGGCAGCGACATCGTCGCGCACCAGCCAGTCTGCCAGCAGGCTGACGCCACTGCCCGCCACCGCCGCCTCGCGCAGCAAGTCGGAGTTGGCGCAGCGCAAGGGCCCGGCCACATCCACCTCGATCAGCTCGTCTCCTTGGCGCAGTTGCCAAGGTCGCCCCAGGCCGCTATAGCGAAAGCGCAAACAGGCATGCTCGCTCAACTGCGCGGGGTGTTCGAGCGCAGCATGGCTGGCCAGGTAATCCGGGCTGACCACCAGCCAGCGTTCGAAAGTGCCCAGGGTGCGACTGACCAGCTCGTCGCTCGGCGCCGGATCACCCAGGCGAATGGACAGGTCGTAGCGCCCGTCGAGCAAATCGTCGAAGCGGTCGCTCAGGTCGATATCCAGCTCCAGCGAGGGGTAGCGGGCCATGAAGCGGCCCAGGTGCGGCGCAATCATCCGCCGCCCGAACTCCACCGGCAGGCACAGGCGTAGCACGCCCACCGGTTCCTGCCCGCGATCGGCGACGCTGGCATCGGCCTCGGCCAAGGCCGCGACGATAGCGCGGGCGCGCTGGTAGTAGCCGACACCCGCCTCGGTCAGGCTGACCTGCCGGGTCGAGCGGTTGAGCAGGCTGGTACCTAGCTCGCTTTCCAACGCATCGACCAGGCGTGTCACCGACGAGGTCGCGACCCCGAGCCGTCGACCGGCAGCGGAAAAGCCCTGGGCTTCAACAGTCGCCATGAACATCTTGATGGCCAGCAGCTTGTCCATTGGCGTGATTCCTTGCGCAGTGCCGTGACGTAGTTCCGTAAAGTAGTTCCGTAAAGTAGCTCCGTAACAACGTAGCTCCGTGCGGAAAATCCCGGAACCTTCCTACAATCACTGTCCGGAATCAAGAAAGGCAAACGTCCATGCCCGACAACCTGTTCAGCCCCCTGCCCCCGCTCGACCCTGCGGCCGCCGAGCAATTCGACGAACTGCTGCGCCGCCCAGGGCTGCGCATCGAGCGCATCGTCTCCAGCGGCCAATGCAGCCCGCCCGATTTCTGGTACGACCAGGCCGAAGGCGAGTGGGTGGTGGTTCTCACCGGCAGCGCCGGGTTACGCCTGGAGCACGAAAGCGAAACGCGGGTACTGAAGGCAGGCGACCACCTGGATATCCCGCCGCATTGCCGACATCGCGTGGAGTGGACGCAGGCCGATGCGACGACGGTCTGGCTGGCAGTGTTCTACACAGCCCCTACGAGCTAGAGCCGCTTGAGCGCGATGTCTCCTGCCCCACCCTTGCCATCGCGCCGCTCGCTCATCCAGTCATTGACCTTCTGCCCGAACTCGGCCGGCGCCTTGCGCCCGAAGCGCCGCGCCAGGTCGAGGATGGTCTGCTGGGCCAGTGCCTCTTCCATGCGTTTCTGCGCGCTGAGCATCACCGCATGGATGGCACAGGTGCCCTCGGTGGCCCAGCCGGGCGCTGCGCCGTCGAACAGCGAGCAGCGCTCGCGGATCTCGCGGCAATCGAAGATCTTCTTCGGCCCATCGATGGCGTTGACGATATCCAGCACGGTGATTTCGTCCGAAGGCCGGGCCAGGCGAAAACCGCCACGCACGCCTTCGGTGGCCGCCACCAGCCCGGCACGCGCCAGCTTGGTGAAGACCTTGGCCAGGTATTCCTGCGGCACCCCTTGCAATTCGGCGAGATCGCGCACGCTGGACTCGCGGCTGTCGCCACGCTCGTCGATGAGGAACAGCAGGCAGTGAATGCCGTACTCGACGCCCGCGCTGTATAGCGACATGTCAATCTCCGACCAAATTTGTCGCAAATAGTACGCCCTTCTCCAGGAACTGGCAAAGCCATCCCCCACTTGTCACGAAACGTTGACACAATGTCAGGATGACTTGACACCTTGGATGAAGGTGCACTCTTCCCCACTCAAATGGGCAATTTTTTCGTCAACTATTTTTACGGAACGCGTGCTCTTGAGGATGAACGATGCGAGACCAAATCATTAAACTTCAACTCAAATCAGGGAACAAAACTAACGTTCCAATTTCTTCATCACGTTCAAAAGACGCAATGTCAGCGCCATAGACTTAGCGGTGTCCGATATATTTGTAAACCCTAACAACAAACCGCCATGAGTCGATTTTTCCATGCACCAGTCGCTGAGCGCTTGTATTGCTAAACCTTGGGATTGAGCCGCGGCAGCCACGGCCCTATCGTCACACTGGCCTTTGAGCAATGCGAGGATGTGGGTGCCACCGGCTTGGGGAGCGATGATTATTTGATCACCCAACAGCTGCTCCAGCGCATCAGTGAGGTAACGTCGACGCTCTGCATACAGGACTCGCATTTTCCGAAGGTGTCGAGCGAAAGCCTTGCCAATGCTGTCGGCAATGTTGATGCAGCCGCGAGAGATGGCCTTGCCGCTGTGCAGATTGCAGCCTCCGCTATTAGCCAGCTGGCAGCGCATATCGATCAAACCATGACGGATGTCGCCGGACTGGCGGTCAGCAGCGAGAAAATTGGTGGCGTGCTGGAGGTCATCCTTCGATAGCTGAACAAACTAACTTGTTGGCGCTCAATGCTGCTATCGAGGCTGCACGTGCAGGCGAATCGGGACGCGGCTTCGCTGTAGTTGCCGACGAAGTACGCCATTTGGCTAAACGCACGCAAGATTCGGTCAGTGAAATTCGCCTTGTGGTTGAAAAACTACAGAACGGAACGCGCACCGTAGTGGAGGCGATGGAGCACAGCCACACACAAGCTGCCGGCAGCGTGGAGCAGGTCAAACTAACGAACGAGGCATTAGACAGAATCAATGCAGCCGTCGAGGTGATTACCGAAATGAACCTGCAGATCGCCAGCGCGGCGGAAGAACAGAGCGCAGTGTCAGAAGAGGTGAGTCAAACCGTCATGGCGATCCGTGATGTAACTAAGGAATTGGCTGATCACTCCGAGCACTCGGCACGGATTAGCGCAGACCTCAACAAACTTGCGAACGAGCAACAGCAGTTGATGACAGGTTTCAAAGCCTGAGACTCCAGGCCAAGCAATAGGCCCATACTCATTCAGTGACATCTCGTAGCAGCCGCGGTAGCGTTCGTCCCTCTTAACTCGCCGGGCTGCTCGCTACCCACTCAACTGCGCCGCGCAGTCGCGCCTTTACAGCCCTATGAGGACTCGACAGGCAAACTCACGAAAGCGGCTAACCTGAGAAAGCGGCTGTTAGCCTTGATGGGTGTGCACCTTTCCATCTTTGTGTGTGTGCGTCTTCGAGCCTGGCTTGGAATGCTGATCACCAGAGGACTCGGTAGCATCAGGATGGCCGCCCTCAGACTCATGACCCTGGGAATCTGCCGAGTGCGAGTCATGATTTTCTGACTGCGCCATATCATGGTGCCCTGCCTCAGAGGAAACCTCGCCATGATGGTCTGGCTCATCGCCAATATGCTGCCCATCATGGTTGTGCATCTCACTTTCCCCACCACCGTGCTGGTGGCCGCCACTGGTTGTTACCAAGGCCTTGTACTGCTCCGCGTTCATCCGTGGCATTTGCTCAAGGAAAGCGACAATGCCCCAGATGAACTGATCATCCATGCTTTTGCCCCAAGCGGGCATGCCGGTAGCCTTGATACCGTGTTTAATGATCCAGAAGGCCGCTGCGGGATCATTGCTTAAACCAATCCTGGCAAGATTGGGCGGCGCTGGATAAAGCGCTTGGCTAAGCTCGGTTTTATCCAATCCTGGGGCGAGGTGGCAGCCAATGCACATAGCATTGTAGTTACCGGCACCGGTACGGATAAGGGTTTCATCCTTCAGGTTCGGAACCTCGATGTCCCTTGCGCGAACTTCAATAGAGCGATCCCGCGCCATGGCGAGGAAAGCATGCACCGCCGGGAAGTGAGGATCATCAGCACCGACGTTGACCAGGCCAAAATACGCCGCCGCCAATGCCGTCGCACTACCCACTGTGCCTGCTGCTAACAGCGTTGTAATTGTTCTTTTCATGTCATGCTCTCAAAACCACATCCGAATACCGGCTACGAAACGTGCTTCATCGACATCCCCGCCTTCATCGCGAATCAGGTCTGCCGTTTTGCCGTAGGAACGGTTCCAAGTCAGGCCGATGTAGGGTGCGAACTGGCGCACGATCTCATACCGTAAGCGCAGACCGACTTCGGTGTTTGCCAGACCAGAACCCACTCCACGCTCGGGATCGTTCTTGCCAAAAAAATTAGCTTCAGCGGTTGGCTGCAAGATCAGGCGATTGGTTAGAAGAATGTCGTATTCGCCCTCCAGCCGAGCGGCTGTCTGGCCGTTCTCACCGATGAACGCTGTGGCTTGGGCTTCGAAGTCATAGAGCGCCATGCCCTGGATACCAAAAGCGCCCCACGTCTGTGGTGATCCTGGTTTGAAATCCTGGCGCACCCCAGCAACCACATCCCACCATGGGCTGACGGAGCGCCCATACAGAAGCTGCAACTCAGCGTCCTCGGTGACGCCATTGGTCCGCTCACCTTCGGAGCGGATCCACAGCCGGTTGATATCACCGCCAACCCATCCAGAGGCTTCCCAAGCCAGCGCGCTGCCTTGTTCTGCATCCTGGTACTCAAGCTTATCTAGCAAGAAGAAGCTGTTGATCGCGCTGTCATGCATCTGGTGCCCGCCCAACGGAGGAAAGGCAGCTTGGCGATCAGCATCCGTCAGCACAGGAATCGGAGTTCGGCTAGCCGTCGTTGGGGCATCAGAGCCATGGTTCATCATCGAGTGTTCCATGGCACCATGGTCCATCCCCTGCATGCTGCCATGATCCATCTTGCTGTGGTCCATGTGCGAAGGTTTGGCCGCAGCTTGACTGTGTTTGATTTTGCTGCGATCACCTGGCGGGGGGGTCTTCTGCGGCTTGCTCGCGCCCATGTGCGCGCGGTCCATACCTGGCATCGGGTCCGCCGACGGGGCGGAATCCATTTCCATGGCCCCATGCCCCATCGCCGAATGGTCCATCCCCTCAGCAGCAAAGCCGGGCGCAGCACCCAGCAAGCTGAATGAAACGGTCAATACCAGCAGCGATGGTCGTGCCAGGCTATTGGTCATCTTTCCCTGCCTTAGCTTTATCGCTGCCATGCGATTCCATCATTTTGCTGTGATCCATACCTTCCATCGAGCCATGGTCCATACCTTTCATGGCATCGTGGTCCATACCCTTCATCGAGTCATGATCCATGCCATGAGACCCCTTCGATTTCGCGGCATCGGCAGACTTCTGACTGTGCTGTTCATGGTTGTCGCTGGACCACGACAAAGGAGCATAAACAGCAAACAGACCCGCTATCGCGGCAGAGAGGAAAAAGGCGTTTCGCTTCATTGGTTTGTTCATTTTGGATCTCCAGTTCATTCGTCCACGCGGACTTCTCGGAACATGCCCATTTCCATATGGAACAGTAGGTGGCAGTGATAGGCCCAACGGCCCAAAGCATCCGCGGTTACTCGGTAGCTTCGTTTTGAGCCTGGAGGCATGTCGATGGTGTGTTTTCGAACCATGAAGTTACCGTCCTCATCTTCCAGATCGCTCCACATTCCGTGGAGGTGGATGGGGTGGGTCATCATGGTGTCGTTGACCAAAGTGATACGCAGACGCTCGCCATATTTGAGGCGTAGGGGTTCGGCATCGGAGAATTTCACGCCGTCAAAGGACCAGGCGAACTTTTCCATATGGCCTGTGAGATGCAGCTCGATGGTGCGCCCTGGTTCACGTCCATCTGGATCAATGAACGTGCTTCGCAGATCCGCATAGGTCAGGACATGCCGTCCATTGTTGCGCAGGCCAATTCCCGGATCGTCCAACTTAGGCGTTGGACTCATAGTCTGCATGTCGACCAAGGGGTTGTTTGTTTCTGAGGCAGGGTGAGACTGCGTGGCGCCGCCCATGTCTCCCATGCTGCCGTGGTCCATCCCAGCCATCTTGCCGTGGTCCATGCCAGCCATGCTGCCGTGATCCATTCCCGCCATCTTGCCATGGTCCATGCCAGCCATGCTGCCGTGATCCATACCCATATCGTTCATTGAAATGAGAGGACGAGGATCCACTGCCGGAACTGCAGCTTGCATACCTTCGCGAACGGCTAAAGTGCCCCTGGAGTAGCCTGTGCGATCCATGGATTGAGCAAAAATGGTGTAAGCCTGCTTGTCCTCCGGTTCAACTATGACATCGAACGTTTCAGCCACTGCGATACGGAATTCATCAACCGTGACCGGTTTGACGTGCTGCCCATCAGCAGCCACGACCGTCATTTTCAAGCCAGGGATACGCACATCAAAGTACGTCATGGCCGAAGCGTTGATGAAACGCAGCCGGATTTTCTCACCAGGCTTGAAGAGGCCCGTCCAGTTCGTATCCGGGGCCTGCCCGTTCATGAGGTAGGTGTAGGTGTAACCACTTACGTCAGCGAGATCGGTAGGGCTCATTCTCATTTCAGCCCACATTTTTCGATCCGCGACCGCAGCCGACCATCCCATCTCGCCTACGTCGTTGACGAAGTCGCCCACGGTGCGTTTGTGGTAGTTGTAATAGTCCGACTGCTTCTTGAGCTTGGACAGGACCCTGGCAGGATCCTCGTCAGTCCAATCGCTAAGCATGACCACAAAGTCGCGATCATAGCTGAATGGCTCTGGCTCCTTGGCATCAATGACTAGGGCGCCGTACACCCCGGCCTGCTCCTGGAGCCCAGAGTGGCTGTGGTACCAGTAGGTACCATTTTGATGGACCTTGAACGTGTATTCATACATGCCGTCGGGTGCGATGCCATGAAAGCTCAGACCAGGCACCCCGTCCATGTCCGCCGGTAGAATGATGCCGTGCCAATGGATGGAAGTGTCCTGTTTCAAGCGGTTGCGTACCCGGAGCGTGACAGTGTCTCCCTCCCGCCAACGAAGGGTCGGCCCCGGAAGTGAACCATTGATTGCCATGGCTGTGCGAGTTGCTCCGGTGATGTTGACCGGCAACTCACCGATGTAGAGATCAAAATCGGTGCCTGCCAGAACATTCGGCTGGCCAGGACTGGTTACAGCCCAGACCGGTGCGCGCCACATACCCAGTCCACCCAGTAATCCAGTAGCGGCCAGGCCTTTGACGAAAGATCGTCTCGTGGTTTTGCTTTGCATGCCGTAGTGTCCAGTCAGTCAGAGAATTCGCTGATATCCGGGCCGCTCGATCACAGCCCCGGCTTCCTTCGGGATCCCACAAGTCTTTGCTCGAAAGCGCAGACCGTAGTGGGAGAACGCGTTTTGAAGCTGCCACATAAAAGATTCCCGACTACAGTGCTGCCAGCTTCTTGCGACCTACAAAAAAGGCCACCGTGTGGGCACCAGCCGAGAATCCTGGACTATGGATGACACGCCTTGTCCGCCGTTATCGACTTGAGTTCACGAACCCATCAGAGGTTTGAAACCATTGCTATCAATAACGGCAGGCGTGACAGCAATGCCCGTCTTCAATGACCATAGAGGGCAGGCCCTGACAGCTGACTGATACCAACATTACATTTAAGTCAGCTTCCGGTTAGGG